>JAQUAE010000055.1 GCA_028687395.1 Anaerolineales bacterium
ACGCTCCCTTCTTGATGGAGAACAGCAGTGAGAAGGAACGCACTTATCTGTTCAGCTTCAGTTCCGGCCTGCAGATGGCGATGGCTTCGGTGGGGAATTGGATCGGCGGCTACCTGCCCACCTGGGTTGCTCAGGCGCAAGGCGTGACGCCTACCTCCGGGCAGGCGTATGCCGGGGCGCTCTTCGTGACCGGGATTGCGCTGGCGGCCGGGTTGATTCCTCTGGCTTTCCTGCGCGTGCGCCGCCTGGCAAGCGGTGAGCGCACGGTTTTTGAACCGCTCAGTTACGCCGCCCGGCACCCAGCCCTGCTCTCCAGGTTGATCCTGCCCATGTTAGTCACCTCGATCGGCGCGGGCCTGATCATGCCATTCATGAACGTCTTCTTCCGGGTGGCGCACAACCAGCCGGACCCGGTGATCGGCTCGCTATTTGCCTGGGGGTCGCTGGCGATGGGCGTCGGTTTGCTGTTGGCGCCGCCCCTGGCTGATCGCATGGGCAAGATCCAATTCGTGGTCGTCACCCAGGCCTTGTCCATCCCCTTCCTGATACTGCTGGGCTTTGCCCCGCTCTTCTGGCTGAGCGCGGCCTCCTATTACGTTCGCCTGGCGCTGATGAACATGAGCACGCCGGTCTACCAGACCTACGTCATGGAGCAGGTGGAGGAATCGGCGCGGGCGATGGTCGCCAGCCTGACCAGCATGGCCTGGAACTTCGGCTGGGCGTTCAGCCCGACCATCAGCGGCTGGTTCCAGGTGCGCTACGGCTTTGGGCCGCCCTTCCTGGGGACGATTCTCTTGTACATCATCGCTATATACTTGTACTGGGCGTTCTTCTGGAAGACGAGGGGAGCGCCGCAGCCGGTCCCGGTGAGCGCGGATTAGCTCACCCTTGCAACCTTTTCGCCACCCTGGCATCCAAGGGAAGGAATAATTCACCCCTACCGAATAAGAGGAGCACGCAGCATGGAGATGATCATCGATTTTCCAGGGGGAGCGCGAGTGGATGCCCATTTTGGGCCATTTACCGTCAAGACCGACCAACCCCCACAGGCCAGCGCCCCAACGCCATTTGCCACTTTCCTGGCCTCGCTCGGCACCTGCGCCGGCATCTACGTCCTGGGCTTTTGCCAGCAACGTGGCATCCCCACTGACGGGCTGCGCGTCGTTCAGCGGGTGCACACCGACCCGGCCACCGGTATGGTGGGAAACATCGACATCGAGATCCAGGCCCCGCCGTCTTTCCCGGAGAAATACCTGCCTTCGTTGGTGCGTTCGGCCGAGATGTGTGCGGTGAAAAAGCTGATCGAAAACCCCCCGACCTTCAACGTCACCACCAAGGTCGCCCAACCAGCCTGAGACGCCGGCTGCTTCGTCGTCGCCGGGTGAGCTTCGGGCGTGGGCCCGGCGACGGTTCACGCCAGTGACGCTTCAATCTCGGCGGCGAACGCGGCGCTGGCCTCGTCGCCGGTGACCAGAGTGATCTTCTGCGGCCCGTCCACGCCCAGCCCCAGCTCAACCGCCCGGGCGAGCTGCTCGAGCTGGAAGACAGGGCCGCGCGAGACCTCCTTGGTGGTGCCGAAGTAGCGCAGCAGCGCCACGCCTACGGCGTCGATCGCCACCCGGTCGGCGGCGGCCAGGACGACGCCGGCGTTTACCAAGTTTCCTTGGTGTGGCCCTCCGCTGGTGAAGGCTTCCACACCATCCATCACGATCAAGGCCGGCGTGTAGGCGGCGTTGATTTCGGCAATCATCCGGCGCTGGTCCTTGGAGCTGTGCAGCTCGTCCATGAAATTGTAGCTGTCCCCGGGGATAACCTTGCCCACCATGCCCACCGAGTTCTTCAGCGACAGGGTGAAGTGACCGCCGTACTGATGCGTCTTTAGGCAACACGCCTGCACCACTGCATCGGCATCCAGGCAGGGGCGGGCGATGGGGAAGCCTCGCTTCCAGTGGCTCTCGGGTAGCTTCACCATTACCCAGTCTTCGGCTGGCAACTCGTCGAAGACCAGCGTTGCGAAGCCCATCTCCTCCCCCATGGCGAAGACGCCAGCCGTTTCCATAACCTGGCGCGTGTTGCCCATCCCGCTGCGGTCGCCTACGCTGATCGTCGCGGCGTCCATCTCATCCAGCACTTCCACCATGGCGCGCAGCACGTCGGGATGAGTCGAACCAGGCGCCGGATCGGCGCTGTTGTAGTTGGGCTTGAGGAATACCCGCTTGCTCTCCACGGGATTGATCCCCAGCAATTCGATAGCCTTGCGTACCCCCTCTTTGCGATCACCAGTTTTCACGAAGGCCACCCTCGCCTGGCCTGGGTTAAACCCCGCCTGCTGGGTAGGCGTTTGGGGCACAGCGAGGGGCATCGCGCTCTGAACGGTGGTAGTGGGCGCCATGCTCGTGCCTCCGCTTGCCAGGGTGGGCGAGGTGGGGGCCGGCAGCCCCAGCCGGGAGCAAACCGCCGCCAGCGAGGAGGCCGCTCCCAAGGCTAGTAATTGCAGGAAACTGCGCCTGCTGAGCGCGGCGCGTGATTTGTGGTTCTTCATCGCTGCCACCTTTCTACCTGTAAGCACTTTGTACCCAGCGATCACTCTGGCTCGATGTACTTTCCGGGGTGCCGGAGTGTATTCTTAGGCGCTACAACGATCCCGTCCCGTACCACCCGGTCTTCGGCGTCGAGCTCCGCGCCGGCGGGAAAAGGGTGGCTGATCACCCCTTCGCCCATACGCACATTCTCTCGACGATGGTGCCCTCGATGTTGCAATTGCGCCCGATGCCGAAGGAGATGCCTCCTGGGGCAGCTTCATCTGAGTTTTCCTAACAATTCGCGCCTATCAAGAGCGTGCGGCGCCCATTTAATAATAAACCCTAAAGGCGCTCACTGGCCTAAAGGGTCATTGGTGCCGAAGGTGGGAATCGAACCCACACTCCCGAGGGAACACGATTTTGAGTCGTGCGCGTCTGCCTATTCCGCCACTTCGGCGCCTGGTTGGTACCCCCTGCTGTGAGGGTAATTATACCAATGTTAGGGGGGCGGTCAAGACAAACGCTTGCCTAAGGTATAATCGGGGCATTCTATCCTATTCCAGATCAGTGAGCACATTACGGTGAGATGATGACCCAGCCATATACTCTCTCGCGTTGGAGTCTTTTCGACCTGTTCCCCTCCCATGACAGCCCCGAGATGCAGGCGGCGTTCGAACAGTTGGACGCGATGGCGGCCGAGATCGAGAAGCGTCGCCCACATCTCTCCGTCGGCATGCCCAACGCCGACTTCATGGAGATCGTGCGCCAGATGGAAAGCTTCAACCATCTGGCGAACCGCGTCTACGGCTTTGCCAACCTGAAATTCCTGGCCGACACCCAGGATCAGGCTGCCCAGGCTTTCGTGGCCCGCGTCGATCAGCTTTTCGCCACCCTGCGGAACCGCACCCTGTTCTTCAGCCTGTGGTGGAAGGAGTTGGAGGACAGCGCCGCGGAGCGCCTGATGGCAGGCTCCGGAGACTATCGCTACTGGTTGGAGGAGATGCGCCATTTCAAGCCGCACACGCTCTCTGAGCCAGAAGAGAAGATCATCAATATCAAGGATGCTACCGGCACCAAGGCGCTGAACAACTTGTACGAGGCCATCACCAATCGCTACACCTTCAAGATCGAGGTGGACGGCAAGGGGGAGGAGCTGACCCGCGAAGGCCTGATGGTCTATGCTCGCCATTCCAACCCCGACCTGCGCACCCGCGCCTACCAGGAGCTCTACCGGGTGTACGGCCAGGACGGTCCCATCCTGGGCCAGATGTACCAGACTCTGGTATGGGATTGGCGCAACGAGAACCTCGACTTGCGGCACTTCGCCAGCCCGATTTCCACGCGCAACCTGGCCAACGATATTCCTGATCAGATCGTGGCGACTCTTTTGGAAGTCTGCGAACGCAACGCCTCGCTCTTCCAACGCTATTTCCGGCTGAAAGCCAAATGGTTGGGCGTCGAGCGCTTGAGACGCTATGACATCTACGCGCCGGTGGTCGAGGCGGACAAGACCTATAAATATTCCGATGCGGTGGGAATGGTGCTGAGCTCCTTCCGGGGATTCGAGCCGCGCGTCGCCGACCTGGCTCAGCGCGTCATCGAAGCCAACCACCTGGATAGCGAAGTGCGCAAGGGGAAGCGCGGCGGGGCTTTTTGCTGGTCGGTGACCCAGGACCTGACACCCTGGGTGCTGGTCAACTTCCAGGGGCGCGCCGACGACGTGGCTACGCTGGCGCACGAACTGGGCCACGCCATCCACAGCCAGTTGGCCTCCGCCCACACCCTGTTCACCTTCCACCCCTCCCTGCCCCTGGCTGAGACGGCCTCCACGTTCGGCGAGATGTTGGTGATCGAGGACTTGCTCGCCAGCGAGAAGGACGAGGCGGTGCGCCGGGACGTACTTTTCCGCCAGGTGGACGACGCCTACGCTACCATCATCCGCCAGGCCTTCTTCGCCATCTTCGAGCAGCAGGCGCACGAGATGGTTGTTAAAGGAGCTTCGGTGGACGCGATAAGCGCCGCCTACATGGAAAACCTGAAGAAGCAGTTTGGCGATTCACTTGAGCTGAGCGACGAGTTCCGCTGGGAATGGGTCTCCATCCCCCACATTTACCAGACGCCCTTCTACGTCTATGCCTACGCCTTCGGGCAACTGCTGGTGTTCTCCCTGTTCCAGCAATTCAAGGCCGAAGGGGCGCCGTTCAAATCCCGCTACCTGAAGGTCCTGGAAGCCGGCGCCTCGCAAGCCCCAGCCAGGATACTCTCCGAAGCGAGCATTGACATCTACAGCCCCGCCTTCTGGCAGGGCGGTTTCGACGTCATCGAGGCGATGATTCAACAACTGGAGGCGCTGCCGGTCACCCGCTGAGCGCCCACTTGCGCGCTGATGAAGGCGCTCCCCGCGTTCAGGCGCAGGGAGCGCTTCGTCTTTTTGACCTGCTTTGCAACAGGGAGGTGGGGTGCCGCTTTACCCGCTGCTGGCTTCTTCTTCCTCCTCCACGGTGACCGGTTCTTCCTCCTCGGGTTTGCGATCCAACATCTGCATCTGGTTGGCGATGACCTTGGTGAAATAGCGCGTAGCGCCCTCCTGTTCATATCGGTCGGTGTGCAAACGACCTTCGATGAAGACCAGGCGCCCCTTGTTCAGGTACTGGGCGCAGATCTCGCCCAGGCGCCCCCAGGCTTCGACGTTAAACCAATCGGTAGCCGATTTGCTCTCACCCTGGCGGTTGCGCCAGCGGCGGTCGACTGCTATGCTGAAGGAGCAAACCTTGCTGCCGCTGGGTGTTTGGCGCACATCAGGTTCCTTTCCCAGGCGGCCAATCAGTTGCACTCGATTGAGAGCGGGCATGATTATCCTCCTTTGCCAATTATGGATGGCGAACACTGCATGTATTTCCTTACAAGTGTAGTGAAGAAATTAGTTTTGTCAAGCCGTCCGCCTCTCTTGTCTCCCCGCCGCTTGCTCCTACAATGCGACAAAAGTCAAAGATTTTTCCAGCCAGGGATGTTATGCTGCCTGTCAGTGAAGACACACAATTCGATAAGAGAAAGGCACGTTACCATGTTCGTCAACATCATGCAATTTCCGAAGATCAAAGAGGGCCAGGACGCGGCGTTTCGGGAATGGTTCGCCTGGTCCAATGCCCGCTACGCCCGGCACACAGGCTTCATCGGTCGCAGGTTGTTGCAGTCGCGCAAGGGCGGCAATTACATGGCTGTCGTGGAGCACGAAAGCCACGATACTTTCATGGCCATGCACACCAGCCCGGATCAGGCAGAGGCTAACCGGCGCGTGCGCCCTCTGTTCCAGTCGGGTGGGCCACTGGTCCAATTTTACGACGCCGTGGAGGCGTGAGGGCGGCTGAAACGCCGTCTCACCGAGAGGCGCCGCCGAACGCCGTACGGCAGCTTGACGTCCCATGATCGATGACTCCTCCTACGAAGCCAGGTGCGCAGCGAGGGCCAGGCGCGCTCTAAGGGCCGTGCGCCATTTTGGCGACCTGCCGGAGGAAGCGCAGGTGGCCGTCGCCAGCGCGGCTGCGCTGCGCCGCTACGCTCCCGAGCAGGTGATCTATCTGGAAGGCGAACCCCCAGAGGCGTTGTACATCCTCGAGTCGGGATGGGTGAAAGCCACGCGCATGTCTCCGGAAGGGCGTGAACAAGCCATGCTCTTCCTGCAGCCGGGCGAGGTCTTCGGCGATATCGCCGTGTTCACCGACGTGCCTTACCCCGGAACGGTGGTGGCTCTCGAACCGGTGGAAGCCTGGGCGATTCCGCGCCTAAAGGCCTTGCACCTGGTGGAGACGCACCCTCAGCTAGCCATGGCGGTCATTCGCCGCCTGGGCGAGCGCGTGCTGCACTACGTCGAGCTGGTGGAAGACCTTTCCCTGCGCAACGTGGAGGCGCGTCTGGCGAATACCCTGCTTAAGCACATGCAGGAGGTCAACGGGCGCCTGGTCGTCCCTCGCCGCTCGTGGACGACCTTCGACGAGATGGCTGTGCGCCTGGGCACGGTGCGCGACGTGCTCAGCCGGGCGCTGCACACCCTGGAGGAGGAGGGATACCTGCGCGTCGAGCGCCAGGCCATCCTGATCCTGGATATCGAAGGATTGGCAAGGCGCGGCAACCCCTGAGAGGCACGACTCAAGTCGTATACAAGGCGCCGCCCGGTCACTATACTGAGCATTAACCGGGTGATTTTTATCAAGGATACCTTATGTCGCAGATAGACACGACTCAAGCCATGGATCACCAATTGCGCCAGGCAGTGTTGGATGCCCTGGCCGAGGACCCGCTCACGGCGCGGTTGGCCTTGCGGGTGGGCGCCCTCAACGCCATCGTCCACCTGGCGGGCGAGGTTCCAAACCTCGACCTGAGGGAGCGGGCGGAGCAAGTGGCGGCGGCTGTCCCTGGCGTGCGCGGCGTGGTCAATCGCGTCGAAGCGCCCGGCGCGCCGAGCCCATCGCGCACCATTCACCTGGACTTATTTTCCCCATCTGATAAAGGAGAGTAAATATGAAAGACAACTACAGACTCGGTGTCCTCCTGTCCATCGTCGGGGTGCTGGTCGGGTTAGCGGCGTTCGTCCTGTTCATCCAGATCTACAACCCGATGATTCAGATCGAGCTTGACGCAGGCCGCCCCGATGAAGCCCTCGTGGTACGTTACGTCTTCCCGCTGCTGGGCTACTTGGCGACGTCCGCCGGCGTGTTGTGGGCGGTGGCGCTGTACGGGTTTCTACTCAAGGAAAGCTGGGCCTGGCTGTTGGGCGTCATTGCCAGCACGATCCACCTGCTGGCAGGGTTCTTTCCCATGATTCCCGCCATGAGCCGCGGCGCGCCGCCCATGATGGGCGTGGTTTTCTTCCCCAGCCTGGCGTTGTGGATCGGCCTGCTCTTCGTCAGGCGAGCGCCGTGGAAGATCGCCGCTCTGGCTTTTGCCGCCGGGCTGGCTTACGTGCTCTCGTTCATGGATGGCGTGGCCACCATCGACAAGATACAGCTCAGCGTCGGACAATCCTTGCTCAACGGCATGTACGTTATGGTGCAGGAAGTGAACTGGTGGGCGACCATCGCCTGGGCCGTGTTCATCTTCGCCTTGTTGGGTCGCAAGACCTGGGCGCAGCCGGTAGGCCTGTTTGCGGGGCTCATGGCGGCGCTGGGCGGTTACCCGCTGGCAGTGGTCAACACGCTGGAGGTGGGCCGTTTTTCGATGTTCCTGCCCTCGCCTGTGTTGAGCACCTTGCTGGTGGTGGTCCTGACCTTGCCCGGCACCCGCAAGCTTCTTGGAGATTGGGTCGCGGGCAAGGCGGGAGAGACGCGGCCGAAGTCCGCTGCCCTCCCCCAGGCAGCGGGCGCAACCGATTAAGCAGTCAGGGAGTCACGCAGGCAGGTGTGGCTCCTTTTTTCCGCAGCGCGCCCATCCCCGATCGCGCGATGCGAAGATGGGCGCGCTGCGGAGCCAATCTAATTCATGGAGGAGAATCATGACATCACTCACACTTTCTCAACGCGATCGTACTATCCTGGCAATTGTGGTCGGGATCGCCGGCTTGCTGTGCATTGCCCTGTTGCCATTTGTGGTGGTACGGGCGATGGACGCCGTGCTCAAAGGGGCGGCGATCAAGATACCCGCCAGCGGCAACCCGCTGATTGCCACCGCACCGCGCATCGTGTTGGCATTCTTCCCGGTGTGGGGCGGGTTGAGCGTGGCGGCAGGCGCGGCCTTGCTGCTCGTCTCCCGAGCGATCCAGCGCGGCGAGAGCTGGGCGCGGCCGGCGGCGATTGGTCTGCTGGCCGTCCCCTCCATCACCGGGGCGTATTTCTCCGGCCCGGTGATGTTCTTCGGCAAGAACGCCGCGCCGCTTTTCGTGCTCATCGCCCTGATCGGGCTGGTTCCCTACTTCGTCGTCTTGCTGTGGGGCAAGGCGCCAGCCGGAGAGAAGCTGGGCGCCTTCTTCCTGTTCCTCATGTTGGGCGTCAGCGCGGCGTGGAGCTTCTCGAACGGTGGCTCCTCCTTGCGCATGTTCTGGGCGCGGCCTGAGCCCTACATGCTGGACAGTGGTAATTATGGCTTTCTGATGGGCATACCGGTGGTGTGGATCGGGGTGATAGCCACCGTCATCTCTATCCCCTTGTTGGCAGCCCATACCCGCCAGGGGTGGCGGTTGGCCATGGTAGGCATAGCCAACATCCTGATCGGCAATTCCATCCTGTTCGTCACCCACCTGAAGACTAAGGAATTCTTGATCGGTATGATCATGGGTGTGGTCACCCTGATTTTGCTTTCCATTCCTGCCATCGGCGGGCGCCTGGGCAAGGTGGAGGAGGCTGCGCAGGGGG
>JAQUAE010000056.1:0-5359 GCA_028687395.1 Anaerolineales bacterium
GTGTTCAGGATGTTGGCCTCGTACCAGCCGTCGTCGCTATAGCGGCAGACCAGGCCGGTGTAGTTGGTGTTCTGTCCCAGGTTTTCCACCCGCGTGTCGAGCTGCACGTTTTTGTAAATAAAATTCTTATTGATAAAGTAGACGTAAGTGTGATCGTCCAGTATCTCGACGCGGAACTTGCTGTTACTCGCATTCTGGCTGAAGCCTGCCTCGTTGCCGCGCACGAGGTTGTAAAACCAGTCGCTGACGTCATCGAATTCGGTCTTGTAGTAGTACTGGCCCGCTTGGGAAGCGTTGGCGTTGACGAATGTGCCAGGGATGCCGCTCTGCGTTTCGACAGGCGCTTCGGTGGTCTCGGGACTGGTGTCGATCGTGGAAGTCACCGCCAGCTCACGTCCATTCAACTGCCCCTCCAGCACCTCCCCTGTCGCCAGGCGTAGAACTTCCACGGGGATGGTGTCCGTCGGTTCGTGACTGCGCACGATATCGCAATAGCTGGTCATCGTGCCGTCATCGGCCACGGGCAGGTTGCCGAGCCTGGTGACCAGGTCGCCGGATTGGATACCAGTCTGGTCAGCTACCGAGCCAGGCTGAACAGAGGATACCCATATCCCGAACAGGCTGCCGTCCTCGCTGGATACCGCCTCACCGTTGACGCCAATAGAATCCACGTTCTCACCGGCGCGCAGGCGATCGACCACCTCCATGGCAATGCTCTCCGAGATGCCAAACGCCTGGCGAGCGGAGGGATTGCTCTGGTAGTGGATAGCGACGACCTTGCCTTCCGCATCCAGGACCGGCCCGCCGGAGTTGCCCGGGTTCGCCGTGGCGTCGTACTCGACCACCGACTCGACCGAAGAGAAGCGCGTCTGGCCATCTGCCCTGGCCTTGGAGATGATGCCCTTGGTCAGGGTAAATTCCGGGTCTCCCAGGGGAAAGCCAGCCACGAAGATATCCATGCCCACGTCGATAGGTCCCTCGTGCCAGGTCAAGAAGGGGAAGCCCTCGTCTTCGATGTCGATCACGGCCAGGTCGGAGCACTCCGAGACGCCCAGGATGGTGGCGCTGTAAGTCTTGGTTGTATCGCCGCCCACCCACACTTTCAGGAGGCTGGAACCGGTAACCACGTGGTTGTTGGTGACCGCGATACCGCTGGGATCGATGATGAAACCAGAACCGCGGCCTGAGATGACCTGCTCACCAAACTCCGGGCTGGCGAAGGTGCCCACCGCTTCGATCTGGATAATGGCGTTCCTGGCGTCCTGGAACCCACTCACGCCCTCGGCGACCGGTTGGCTCTCGACGGTGGTAACCACGGTTTCCGTCTCGGCTGCAGGCTGCGTGGACGGGGCGCCGAACAAGCTGCAGGCCATGCTCACCAGGAGAATCATCGAGACCAATGCAATAAGGGGCAATGACGTTTTACGCATCATCGATGCCTTCCTTTCGTTTGCTGCTTATGAAATATCCCCTTGATAGGGGAAATATAGACTCGAATACTTACCACGCCCATGATAAGTAATTCTAGCATATTCATCCGGTTTAGAAAATGCTCCCGTGAATATTTCCCACATTTCGGTGCTCACCTGCTAACAGTGCCGCAGGTCAGCTCGCCCGCTCAAGGATGCACCGGGTGGTGGTAAACGCCAGCGGAGGCAGGCTGGAGCGCGGGAAGAAAGACACGCCGTCCACGTCGTCGCCAGAGGTGAGCGTTCCAGCTACGATTTCCGCGCGGTAAAAAATCACGATGTGCGCGCCGCGGGGGTGTTCCTGCCCATAGAGCACGTCGACCAGGCTGGTGATACGCACCTCCACGCCGGCTTCTTCCAGGCATTCGCGCTGAGCTGCCAGGGCGGGGTCTTCACCCGCATCGACAAAACCAGCCGGCAGGGTCCACAGGCCGCGCCCGGGTTCATTTGCCCGGCGAACCAGCAGCACCTGGCCATCCCGTTCGACCAGCACGCCGGCGGCTACCTTCGGGTCGGCAAAATACACCCAATCGCATGCTGGGCAGGCCTGGCGGGGCTTCCCAAAACGAACGCTATCGATTAGTGGCGTTCCACACTGGGGACAAAACTGGTATCGCTCGACGATCATAACCGCCTGGGTCGCAGCAGGAGCGCCGCCAGCCCGCTCGAGAGCGCCAGCGCAGCCAGGAAGAGTTCCACCCAGCGCCAGAAAGGCCATCCCCCCGACCGGGTAGCGGGCTCAGCCAGTGCGCTCTGCGGAGTGGCCTGCAGGGCAAATTCGGCGCCTGGCGCGGAAGTTGCCAGGGCTTGTTCAGCCTCTGCAGCGGGCAGCGCTTCAGCCATGCTCGTCTCGAGGGGGTAGGGCGCAATCGCCTGGGCCGTGGGGGTGAGCGGGGCTGGGAAGGTCAGCGCAGATACGGCGGGCGCTTCGAGGGGCGCTTCGCTGGGAGGCGGGTAAGGCGGACCACCGCCCACGCCCTCTGGCGGCATTTTAGCTGCCACGGTCGGCAGGGGCGTAGCCATGGCCATGTCGGCCGCCTCGCCAAATACCTCCTCCTCGGTAGCCGCCACCACGGGCTCTATCGCCTCGGCTGGAGCGGGCATCTCCTTGGCTGCCGGCGCCTCTTCGAGGGCAGGTTGTTGCGCAATCTGGCGGGTAGCCAGCCGCGGCGCGGAGAGGAAGAGCTCGCCAGCCACGACCAGCAGCAGCAACACGCTCGCCAGGGCGCTGCTCAAGCGCAGCGCAGGATACAGCCGCGCCGCCAGGGTTTCACGGGGCAAGGCGCGTGCGCCAGCCATCTGGGGGGTCAGGGTGAAATTACGCGGCGCCCGCATTTTGGGCGCGCTGCGCAGCACAGCGCGGGTCTTTTGCAAGCCTTCCAGGGCGCTGCGCAAATCGGGCCCTTCCCGCAGGCGCACTTCCAGCCGGAGGCGCTCCTTGGGTGAAAGCTCGCCGTCCAGGTAGGCGCTGAGGGTTTCTAAATCGGCTGGGGAGAGGCTGGGATTCTTCATGACACGGTCTCCTCTACCAGACGAAATTTCGCCGGTAGAAGTTCCCAGAACCCCTGCAGGCAGCCGCGCAGGCTCAGGCGCGCCCTGGCCAACCGGCTCTTCACCGTCCCGACGGGCTTGCCGATCGCCTGGGAAGCCTCCTGATAATCCATACCGTGAATGTCCACCAACAACACCACTGCCCAGAATTCATAGGAGAGCTTATCCAGGCAGCGCTGGATGGCAGCGCTCAACTCTGCCCGCTGGGCGCTCTCCTCGGGCGTCTCGCCAGGGTCCGCCATCCAGCGTAGGGAATCGGGCTCGCCATTCCCATCCAGGATGGGTTCCAACGGCGTGGTCGCCCGACGCTTGCGGCGGCGCAACTCGTCGTAACAGGCGTTGGTGACGATGCGCAGCAACCAGGCGCGAAAAGAGCCCCCGCGATAATCGCCAAGGTGGCGGTATGCCTGGATGAAGGCCTCTTGCGCAGCGTCTTCGGCGGAAGCGCTCTCCCCCATCATGCGGTACGCCTGATGGTAGACCTGGTCCTGGTAAGCCAGCACCAGGCGGTTGAACGAATCGAGGTCGCCTTGCCGGGACGCCTGGATCAGCGCAATCTCATCCATCGACCTTGCTCTTGCGGGCGATAGCCCAATAATATAGAAGGCGCCAGGCCAGGATGGCCGCTCCCCCCACCGCGGCTAGAACCAGCGCAAAGGCAGGTATCACCGGCCGGTTCAGCCAGACGCCGCGCAGGATGGCAGCCAGGGGGCCGGCCAGAAGCATGGCGTACAACGGGCGCCAGAGCTGGCGCAGGCTTTTCAACCCCTCCTCCTGGTAGGCGCCAGCTACGGGAGCGACCGCGAACCAGGCCAAGGCCATGGGCAGCAGGGTGGTCAGCATGCGCCAGCCGGCGCTCTCCAGCTCGCCGTGGCTGGCAAAACCGAAGAGGGTCACCAGCACCAGGGTGATGACGTCCCCAAGGATGAGCAAGGTGCGTTTCTCGTCGCGCATCGCCACTATCCTAACTTAAACCCCCTAAAGGGACAAGGGGATTGGCCGCGTCTATGCAGCTTCAGCCGGCGCGACTGCCGGGCGGCGATCCTGGAACCACAGCCACATCGCGCCCAGGCCGAGCAAGGTGGCCAGCACGCCGACCAGCCAGCCCAGCAACGGGATCGAACGTACCAGCAGGTAGAGCACCACGCCCAGCACCAGCGGCCAAGCCTTTTGCACCGCGTACCGCGGGGCGACCTTCTCCAGGGTGAGCTTACCCACCAGGTAAGCGAAGACCAGCTTGCTGCCGTAGGAGACCAGCAGGGTGAACACCGTCACCACCAGGCTCAAGCCGGAGAAGCCGACGCCGGCCACCGTCCCCGCCAGGCCACCCAGGGTGATCACGCCGAAGAGCAGGGTGACAAAGAGAATCAGCACTGCGCTGAAGCCAGCCGCGGCGTAACCCACGACCAGGCTGACGAAACCCCAACCTGCAGCCGGGAGCGGAGCGGCGCGCAAGCGCTCGGTCACCTGAGTGAACATGGCCGGCAGCAACCATAGGGCCAGGGCGCCCAGCACCAGCAGGGTCACCAGGTCGCGCAAGCGCTCCAGGATGAATTTGCCAGCCTCAAGGGCGGGCGTCGGGGCTGGTTTGGCCGGCTCTGCAGTGGATGGTTGCGGAGTCTGGTGGACAACACCGCCAGCGGGTGCGGCTTGGATGGCTTTGGATTGCTCGACCGGGCTGGTGTACGTGAGCTTACCGCCGATCTCAGCCCCCTCGCCGATGCGCAAGCCAGGCGCCACCGCCTCTGGCATCCCAGGAGGGGCAAAGAAGGGCGGCATGCTCTCCGCGCCTTCGCCCGGCTCGGAAACCTCAGCCTGGACGTTGCGCCCCACTTTGCCGTTGAGCTCCAACGCGCCAACCCCTGCCAGCACGTCGCGGCCGACGCTCCCGGAGAGGATCCCCTGGTAGCCAGCCAGGAGCAGGTCGCGCCTCACCTGAGAGCCAGGCCTGGTCTCCAGCCCAAAACCGGCGTAATACAGGTTGCGGCCCACGCTGGCTTCCTCGCCGACCAGCATGGAAGTGCTGACGCCGTACAGGCTGCCCTCCACCTCCCCGTTGACGACGATCGTCTGGGCGGCGGAAAACAGGCTGCCCTTGACTTTGCCGTTCACAATGACGCTGCTGCCCGCGGCGAACAGGTCACCGTTCACCGTGCCGTCAATCACGACGTTATCCCCCGAAATGAAGACGTCGTCGTCGATCACCTGGTCGGCGCCAATCGAGGCTCCGTCGATGATCTCCACTGCACGGGCGGTGCTGGCAGAAGCCAGCAGGCAGACGACCACCAGGCTGGCGATCACCAAGAAACGGGAAACGAGTGAACCATGATGAAACATTG
>JAQUAE010000056.1:5459-8832 GCA_028687395.1 Anaerolineales bacterium
GCGCCAATCGAGGCTCCGTCGATGATCTCCACTGCACGGGCGGTGCTGGCAGAAGCCAGCAGGCAGACGACCACCAGGCTGGCGATCACCAAGAAACGGGAAACGAGTGAACCATGATGAAACATTGACTTTCTCCTTAAATATGTGATGATGACGCTCCCACGCATTCGCCAGGAAGAGGCGCGCCGCGCAATGGGCGCCGACCCTATATACGCAGTGCAACGGGAGGAGTTGCTCAAACTTTGTGAGCAGCGCCCTCATCCCCGGCGCGTTCCAGGCGGTAGAGGCGCTGGCGCATAAGTAATTTCTTTAAGATATCGCTAAATCTCTATTGCTTTTTCACATTTAATTGTATATAATTGTGCTGTGGCAAAAAGTATAAAGTTCGTTCTGCCTGGAATACCAATAATTATTGCTTGCTTGCTCCTGTGGCGCCCATCCGCTGCTCAGAGCGAGGGCGAGCTCAGCGTGGAAGAGCAATGTTATGCCAAAACCGGCCATTGGGTGGCGGGCGAATTTCGCAAGATTTTCCTCTCCGTCCCCGATCCTGAATTGATCTATGGTTGCCCAATCAGCCGGCCTTTCCTGCGCCAGAACTCAGGTCGCGTCTTCCAATACTTCCTCAACTCCCGCTTCGAATTCATCCCCACCAATTCCGCTGGACAGCGCGTCCTGATCACCCCCATCGGCCATTACCTCTACCAGCCGGGTGACCTAGTGCCTATCCCGGATGGCTTCCCGCCCTGCCGCACCTTTCCGCAAACCGGCTTCGAAGTGTGCTACGATTTCCTCGATTATTACCTCCAACACGGCGGAGAACCGGTCTTCGGCTACCCAATCTCGAACATGGAAAGCTATCAGGGCCGCTTCGTCCAGTGGTTCCAATACGCCCGCCTGGAATGGCACCCTGAATTCTCCACAGGGCCGAAAATCACCCTGACCGACCTGGGACTGCGCTACTTCAACTTCCTCGACGAGGACCACAGCCACCTGCTGCCTGAAACCGGGAACAATCGTCCCCAGACCATCCTGTGGCTCGAGGTGGACGTCTTCACGGCTCAAGCCGTCATGCACAAGCAAGGAACCCAGGAGTTGGACGTCATCGTGAGAGACCAGAATAACATACCGGTGACCAACGCTGCTGCGGTGCTCATCGTGCGCCTGCCCTCCGGCCAGGTAGAGGAGATTAAGTCCACAACGCTCTCCAACCACCTCGGCGTCATCCACTTCACGTTCCCCGTCGCTTCCGACCAGACCGGCCAGGCGGTCATCGATGTGCTGGTCGCCCACTTCACCGGGTTGGAAGCGCACGCACAGACCTCGTTTCGAATCTGGTATTGATCGTCCCCTTCGGGGTAAGCCGCTTCCCAGTAAAACAACCTCAATCCCCCAGCAAGTCCCCCTCGCTAGCACCGTTTAGCGCAGCGAGTCGAGCAGTTTCTGATATTCTCCAGCGTTGGGCGGGTTCAAGCCCAGGATAGCCTTTAACGCAAGGATCGCCCCCTGGTGGTCCCCGGCCTCCATCAGCATATCCCCGGCGGCATCCAGGTGGTTGATAGCTTCCGGAACGCGCTGGATCTGGCTGTACACTTCAGCCAGGCGCAGGCGCAGGAACGGTTTATTCGGATGTTCTTGGACCAGGCTCTCGAAGAACGGCGCCGCTTTGGCCAGGCCCCCCGTCTTGCGCAAGTATGCCAGGTAGTTCCCCAGTTCTGCGTCGCACGGCTTGTCCTGCCCCAGGCGCAGGTTCAACTCCGCAATCTGTTGGCGGGCGCGGGCGTCATCCGGCTCCAGCTCGCGAATCCCTTCATAGATGCTCAGCGCACTGCGCCAATCCAGGCTCTGCATGTCGATATCCGCGATCTGGTACAGGATGCGCACCTTCCAGGCGCGCGCTTCGCCGGCGTGGCCTGCCAGTTCCAGTGCAGCGTCCAAGGTCGCGCGGGCGTTATCCAGGTCGGCCAGGTTGTAATATACGTCCGCCAGTTGGAGGTACTCACCCAAGGCCTCGTCCACCTGCCCCAGTTCCATGAGCTGGTCGATCAATATGCGGCGCGGCTCAGTGGCCATCGGGGTGAGCGCAATCACGCGGCGGTAGAGGTCCGTGGCCCGAGCAGACTCGCCGCGAGTATGGTAGGAGCGGGCCACCACCAGGAACTTCTCCACAGCCTCGTCGATCTGTTCCAGTTTCAAAAGCAATTCGCCCATATACAGGTGCAGCGGCAGGTAGGCCGGCATGAACTGCAGCACGTAGAATGCCTCTTCCATGGCGGAACGCTGGTGGCCCGCGCGCGCCAGTTGGTAGATGCGGTGCAGCGAATCCATCACCTGGCCGCTGGTCGCCTCCATCAACACTTCGGCGATAGGCGTGGGCGGGGCGCCCTTCTCCTGCATAGGCAGTTGCTGGCGAGCCTGGGCCACGCGTTGGCGCCAATCGCGCCTGTCCAGCAAGCTCAGGACGCTCTGGCAGACACTCCCTTGCACTTCTGCGTCGGCGTCCTGGCGCAGCGTCTCCACCAGCGGTTCGTAAAGTTTCTGCAGGTCATCCGCATGCGCAGCCTCGACGGATTGGCAATCCGCGGCCTGCAGCGCGCCCATGAATTCCACGGCTGCCTCCCCTTCGCGGCCCAACTTGACCAGGTTCTTGGCCAGCAGCAGCCGGGCGCCCAGGGCGAACTCCGGGTTGTGGGCGGCGTGCTGCAAGCTGCGATTGGCGCTCTCCAGGCGTTCCCCGAAGGTACGCAAGTATCCCAGCTCGAAGAACGCCGCGGGATGGTCCAACCCGGCTTCCACGGCGCGCTCCAACTCCTCTGCCGCCTGGTTATTCTCGCCCCTGGACTCCAGGTCCACCAGCCTGCTCAGGTGATACAGGACGCGGGAGGAATCGACCTGTTTAAGGAAGACGTTGCGCGCCCCGGTCATGACCACCTGCAGGCCGCGGCGAGAGGTTTGCGGCTGCTGGTCTTCCTCGTTGCTCTCGAACAAGACTCCCGCCAGCAACGATAACGCCCGCTGGTGGGCCTCTTCCACCGGATCCAACCCGGGTTCGTCGACTTCCCCGGCCCGCATCTCGGCTCGGGGCGCTTCGGGGGCGGCTGGCGCGGGTTGTGACGGGCGCAGGGCGGCTGGCATCGGCAGCCTCCCGCCCTCCCTGACCATCGCCGCGGCGCGTTGCGCCTCTTTGCTCTCTGGATGCAGACTCAGCGCGCGGGAGATCGCCTTGGAGGCGTTCTCCACGTCCCCGGTATGCTGGTACAGGCTGGCAATGATCAACCACTCCCTGACGGCCTGGGCGGTCAGCTTGAGATGTTCGAAAACCATGGCCAGGCGGCTGTGTGCGGGCAGGTTATCCGGTTTCAACTGGGCGACGCGA
>JAQUAE010000057.1 GCA_028687395.1 Anaerolineales bacterium
AACCGGCGCGCAGGTAGCCGATGTGAATGGCCATCTCGGTGGAGTTCGGTCCGGGGATCAACTGGGTCGCTCCGAGCAGGTCCAGGAAACGCTGCTCGTCCAGCCACTTGCGCCGCCGCACGACCTCGTCGTGCAGGATGGCGACGTGCGCCGCGGGTCCACCGAAAGCCGTCGTTCCCAGGCGCAGGAAAAGCGCGGCGACATCCATGACCCGCCTGGCGGCAGTGGGTGCATGCGCTTCGCCTGTTTCACACCTTCGCTTGCTATCCACGATGGCTCAAGCCTCCAGCAGCGCTGGCGCCACGCGCCGCGGCAGGATCAGGATCACGCTCAGGGTGGAGTTATATCACATCTTGGAGATTTCGTATCCTAATAAAAAAGGGCTGCCTGAGAAGATCATTCAGACAGCCCCAGCCAACGTAAGCCAGGTGATATTTGGGCGCAGCCCAGGCAAGCTTTTAGTCTGGAGGCGCGCCCAGAGGGGGACGATTGCCGCTTAGTCTGTGTGGATGGCGATTTTGCGCATCTTGGCGCCCTCGGCCTTTGGCAAGCGCAGGCGCAGCACGCCATCCCGGTAGGTCGCCTCGATCTTATCCCGGTCGATCTCATCCGGGAGGCGGAAGCTACGTTGATAATCGCCAACCTCGTACTCAGCGTAGGCCAGCGAATAACCCTCCATGTGGTCGGCTTCGACGTAAGCGTTAATCGTCAGGACGTTTTTCTCCAGGGTGACGTGAATGTCCTCTTCCCTGGCTCCGGGGATATCCACCACCGCCATGATATGGTCGCTGGTCTCATAGATGTCGCTGCGGGGGAGGAAGACGCGCCGGTCGCGCGCCCACTCCGCGCCCTCTTCCAGGGCAACCTCTTCCTTCTGCACTTCGAGTGATTTCTCTTGATCGCTCATGATATACCTCCAGGGGCTCAACTCTTCACCTTGATCTTGCGCGGCTTGTCTTCTTCTTTGCGCGGCAGGATGATGCGCAGCAGCCCGTTCTTGAAGGTCGCCTCCACTTTATTGGCGTCCACGCCGTAGGGCAACTGCAGGCTGCGCGAAAACTTGCCGGAGCCGCGCTCGCTGCGGTGATATTGCGCGCCGGCTTCCACGGCATCCGGGGCGCGCTCTCCGCTCAGGGTAAGCGTGTCGTTCACCACGCTCACATCGATGTCTTTGGGGGCCACCCCCGGCACTTCGCTGGTGACGACCAGCTTATCCTCCGCCATCCACACATTCATCGCCGGGTATCCCGGCGCGGTGCGGTAGCGGCGCGGCGAAAAGGCGTCGTACAGGCGGTTCATCTCGCGTTGCAGGCGCTCCATCTCCCGCCAGACGGTTGGGGTGCGATAGCGACGAACGAACATCTGGTATACCTCCTCTCGATAAAGGCTGGCACGCGTGGTTGGCGTGCTTAGCAGATAGCCTCATGATAGCCAGGATGTATAAGAAAATCACAAATCGGATGTAAGAAGGGTATAAAATATGCCCCGCGCACTCATACGCGCTTCTGATAATCTTCTGATATAGTATTAACCAGCGCGGAGTAAGTTCCTGGAGAGATACATTTATAGCAACAGGTCACGAGGAAAATCGCCTGCAATCACGCCGGGTGTTGGACGGATAGAGGATGCAATTCAGGGATTATTACCAAATCCTCGGCGTCAGCAAGGACGCCGAGAAAAACGAAATCAAGAAGGCCTACCGCAAGCTGGCGCGCAAGTATCACCCGGACGTCAACCCGGGGGATAAGGCAGCTGAGGAGAAGTTCAAGGAGATCAACGAGGCTTACGAAGTGCTCTCCGATGCGGAGAAGCGCAAGAAGTACGATCGCTTCGGGACGCAGTGGCGGCAGTATGAGCGCAGCGGAGGCCGGCCTGAGGACTTCGACTGGTCGCAGTGGACCTCCGCCCCGAGAGGCGGGGGCAGCACCACGCGCACCATCAGCCAGGAGGAGCTCGAGCGCATGTTTGGCGGGGGATTGGGTGGCTTCTCGGATTTCTTCGAGATGCTCTTTGGCGATCTCGGCCGGCGAAGCACTGGCTTTGGCCAGCGTCAGGCCGGATCTCGCCCGGCGCGCGGCCAGGATAGCCTGCACACGGTGCAAATCAGCCTGGAGGAAGCCTTCCATGGCGCCACGCGCACCCTGGAATGGGAAGGTGGGCGGCGCATCGAAGTGCGCATTCCACCCGGCGTGCGCTCCGGCTCACGCCTGCGCCTGAGCGGACAGGGCGCCTCCGGGCGCGCCGGCGGGCAGGCTGGCGACCTCTACCTGAAGATCGAGGTCCTGCCCCACGCCCGCTTCCGACGCCAGGGGGACGATCTCAAGCTCACCCAGCCGATCGACCTGTACACCGCGCTGCTGGGCGGCAAGGTGAACATTCCCACCCTCGAAAAGACCGTGGAGCTTACCATCCCGCCCGAGACGGCCAACGGTAAGACCTTCCGCCTGCGCGGGCTGGGTATGCCCAGCTTGAAGACTCCCTCCCAGCGTGGCGACTTGTATGTGAGCGTGGACGTTCACCTGCCCACGCGCCTGAGCGCCAAGGAGAAGGAACTTCTCCAGCAGTTGCGCAATTTGCGCCCTTAGTACGGGGGAAATCCGCCCTTACCGGCGGGGATGCGTTGTCCCAGAATATTCCCGAGGAAGGGAGCGGCAGGCGGGGTCAGTTCGCCGCGCAGCGGCGCAGGCGTTTCCAGGCTAGAGCCAGCGCCAGCGAGGCGACCAGGAGGAAGCTCCCCTGCAGCAAGAAGCTCATGCGCACGATCGACCACTCCATGCTCAGGTCCGCCTCGGCGGCGTGCCAGATGTCGGTCAGTGCCAGGTGCGCCAGGACCATCCCGGCCAGAGAAACTACCCCCAGGAAGGCGCTGAGCAGCGCCAGTTTTTCAAACTTCTTCATCTCGTATCCCTCGCTCTTGCTCAATCAACCCTCAGGCGCCGCTTTGACTAAACCCTTCTGGAGGAGGTAGTCGCGCAGCGCCACAGCCTGATTGTGCTCGCTATCCCTGGCCGAGTAGACCAGCGTGACCGTTCCGGCGCGCAGCCCCTCCAGGATCGGCTGCAGCGCTTCGGGGCTGCCCTCGAGCTCGGCGAAATAGCGCCGGTGGAACTCTGCCCACCGCTCCGGCTGGTGCCCAAACCATTTGCGTAGCTCATGGCTGGGAGCAACCTCCTTCAGCCACAGGTCGACCTGCGCTGCCTGGCGCGTCAGCCCGCGCGGCCAGACGCGGTCGACCAGGATGCGCAAGCCGTCCCCAGCTTCGCCGGGTGCATATACCCTTTTCACTTTTAAGGCTGCCATGACAACCTGCCCTGCCTCCTCTCAACTTTCGTAGCTTCCCCCCCGCCGTGATTCTATCAAAGACAGCCAGCCTTGGCTATCCCGCGCGGCCAGGAGGCAGGCGTGCTTCCGGCCAGCCACGGGGCACCAAAGGCCGAGGGGGGGTTATTTACGGAAACCGAAGTACAGAACGATAAAAAAGCCCGCCGCGCCGACCACGAGCAGGGTGATGGCCACCGCCTTTCTGCCTGGCAGGCGGATCAGCGGGGGCGCCGGAGTGGGCGTCGGAGTCAGCGTGGGCTTGGGCGTGGCGGTCGGGCTGGGAGGCCTGGTCGCAGTCGGGGCTTGCATTGGCGTGCTCGTCGGCGCCTGCGGGGTGAAGGTCGCGGTCACCTGGCCGGCGGGGCGGATGATCAGCCGCTGCCCAGAATAGATATTCGTCGAGCCGGGCGGCAGGCCGTTCAAGTTGCGGATGTCGTCGATGCGCACGCCGTAAGCTATGGCGATACTCCACAGTGCCTCCCCATAGCCCACCACGTGCACGATGGAACCATCCACGAGGGGCGTGGCGGTGACCAGCGGTTGCTGCGGAGGGAGGGTTGCCTGGGCGTCCGCTCCCGACGCTAAAGCTGCCACCGGCGCGGCGCCATCTCCCGGCAGCACGTTCAGCGTGACGTACACCGTGGTGCTGCTGGCCGCAACTCCTGCCCCGACGTAACCGCTGGCGTAGCCCACCATGGTCTTCATGTGCACCGGGTCGGCCCAAATCTGGTTGACGATCGCGTCCACCGTGAGGTAGCCGATATCCCCGCCAGCTACATTTTCCAAATATCCCCGGCTGAGCGAGTTCTGCCCATCGCTGTGCTGGTGCGTGCTGGTATCGATGGAGGCCTGGTATTCCGAGTGCTCCTGGGCGTACGCCAGCAGCTCCGCGTCGACCGTATAGGGCGCAAGGCCCTGGCTGGCGCGCAGGGCGTTCACGGCTGCGATGAGGTCATACGCGCTGAAGTTCTGGGCTGAGGCCGGCGAGCCCGGTAGCAACATGAGCAGTGCCACAGCCAGACCGATCAGGATGAGCAGGCGTCGAGGGGGCATATGCGCCTATCTTACAGCCTGAGGAGATTTTAGACAAGGACGTGTTTAGCTCAGGGAGATGAACCGTGGCGTCGCGGTTTTGGCGTTATTCTTCTCTCAGGAGCAGGAAACCCGGTTAATGACAGGCTGTGTGTTGGGTTCTTCCCGCTGCCTCACTCCATGCGGCGCAGGTGAGGCGCGAACAGGTACAGGCCGATTGCCGCAGCCATCAAGACCGAGGCGCTGAAGACCGCCGCCACCGGCTCCGAGAAGCGGGCAGCCACGCTCCCTGCCAGCAGCGCGCCCAGCGGCATCAGCCCAAAGAAGATCAGGGTGTACATACCCATCACCCGCCCGCGCACCGCGTCGGTCACCTCGGTCTGCACCAGGGCGTTGGACAGGTTCATCACCAGGATCACGGAGAAGCCTAGCCCCACCAGGGTGAGCAGGGAAAGCGGCGTGTAGCGAATACCGCTGAAGAGAAATAAAAAGAGGGGATAGGCCAATGTGCCCGCGGTGAGCAGCCGGCCGCGGTACTTGAACCCGCCCAGGGTGGCGATGGTGAGCGCGCCCGCCAGCGAGCCCAGGCCCATCGAGGAACGCAGCAGGCCGTTGGTGGTGGCATCGCCACGCAGCACCTCCACCGCCCAGGCCGGGAACAGGGTGCTGAAGGAGGCCCCAAACAGGCTGACCACGGACATCATAGCCATGATGGTCAGGATCTTGGGGTGGGAGAGCACGAAGTGGAAACCCTCCTTCAGGTCGGAAACAGCGGAACTGCGCTTCTCCGGGGCGTGGAAAGCCGGTAGCTTCATGGCCAGCAATGCGGCGATGACGGCAATGAACGAGACGCCATTGAGGATGAAACACCAACCCGGCCCGAAAGCGGCGTAGGTCAGGCCTGCCACGGCCGGGCCGATGGCAGTAGCCGTGTTGAACATGGTGGAGTTCAAGGCGATGGCGTTGGTCATGTCCGCCCGCGGCACCAGCTCGGCCACGAAGGACTGGCGCGCCGGCGCGTCAAAGGCGTTGGCGATGCCCAGCATGAAAGCCAACAAGATGATGTGCCAGGGCTGCACCACGCCGGCAAAAGTCAGCCCGGCCAGGACGAAGGCCAGGGCCATCATGCTGGACTGGGTGACCACCAGCAGGGTGCGCCGCGGCACGCGGTCGGCCACCACGCCGCCATACAGGGTGAACAACCAGGAAGGCGCCCCGGCGGCGAAGCCCACGTATCCCAGGAAGGCCGGAGAGCGGGTCAGCTCGTAGACCAGAAAGCCCTGCGCAGTGGACTGCATCCAGGTGCCGAACAAGGAAACCACCTGCCCGGCGAACCACAAACGATAGTTGGGATGCCCCAGGGCGGCAAAGGTGCGCAGGGTCGGGTAGGTGCGCGGGTAAGCAGATGGAGAAGAAGGTTGCGTCGGCTTCATGAATAAAAGCAGCCCGGGCGAGCGTGGGAGCCTCCCCCAACCCGCAGGGCTCACGAGGTGCATGATAACACAAGGAATACCTTTTTCATGGCATTCCCTTAACCCTGCAGGGCTCGTATTTGGCTGTTGACAAATATCGTATACACTTATAGAATAATAGATATAATCGTATACGATACATAGAAACCTTTATGATCTCCACGCCACTTACCCCTCCCCCCGTGCGCTTGTCTGTTGACCGTATTGCCCAATCACTGCGAGAAGCCATCTGGGCTGGCAAGCTCAAATCCGGGCAGCCTTTACGGCAAGATGAAATTGCCGCTCAATTCAATGTCAGTAAAATCCCTGTCCGCGAAGCGCTGGCGCAGCTTAAAAGCGAGGGATTGGTCATGTTTTACCCTAATCGCGGCGCTATTGTTTCCGAATTAACACCTGCGGAAGTTGACGAACTCTATACGATGCGCATCGCCCTGGAATGCGCGGCACTCGAGCGAGCCATCCCCATGCTGACCATAGCAGACCTGGGACACGCTGAAAAAATCTTGACCGCCTTGGACAACGAACAAAATGTGGTCCACTGGAGTGAATTGAACTGGCAGTTCCATGCAACGCTATATAGATCATCAGGCATGCCGCGGTTGATGGAGACTGTAAAAACACTGCATTTCAACATTTCGCGCTATTTGATCATCTATCTGGACGAGATGGACTACCAAGCGACGTCGCAGGCGGAACACCGCACCATCCTGGAGGCGTGCCGCCAGGGTGATATCCCGGCAGCAACGATAAGTCTCAAGCAGCATCTACTTTCGGCAAACGAACACCTGGTTGTTTTTCTCAAGAACCGCACACCAAAATAAGGAGCAGAAATGGTCGACAGTGATTTCGAAGTGCACGATCCGCAAGTCCTGGCGCAAGCCAAAGCCGTGATTAGCGCAAGTGAAACGCCCCGCGATTGGGCCAAAGCAGTGGTCGCGGCAGTCAACAGAAACGAGGAATGGCGGGGTAAGCGCTGCCTTAATCTGTTGGCTCCTGAAGCGCCTACCAGCCCCACCGTTCGCGCATTGCTATCGTCTGAAATTGGAACGCGCGCTGCCGAAGGCCACATTGGCCGGGTCAACCGTTGGTTCGCCGGCACCCGCTATATCGATGAAGTCGAAGCGCTATGCGTTGAATTGCTCAAACTGGCTTTCCGCAGCCGATATGCCGATCACCGCTTAATGGGAAGTATGCTCGGGAACATGGCCGTATACAACGCCATGACACAGCCCGGCGATGTCATTATGAGCGCTGCGCAACCGTTTGGCGGGCATTCCAGCAACCGGCAGGACGGGCCGGCTGGTTTTCGCGGGCTTAAAATTGTGGACGTCCCTTTTGACCCGGTCGAATTGGAAGTCGATTTGGATGCCTTTGCCAGAACCGCTCGCCAGGCCCGGCCGGTCCTGGTGGTGATGGGTATGTCCATGACTTTGTTTCCGCTGCCGGTTGGCGAGATGAGCAGCATTATCGCTGATTGGGGCGGAAAATTCGTATACGACGGCGCCCACCAGGCAGGTTTGATCGCCGGCGGCCAGTTCCAGGACCCGCTCAATGAAGGCGCGGTGGTACTTACCGGCTCGGCGGGAAAGACTTTCAGCGGCCCGCAAAGCGGCATGATTTTATGGAATGATCCCAATTTGACCAGGCCACTGGCGGATACTATTTTTCCGGTCCTGGCTGCTACGCATCAGGTCAACCGGGTGGCGGCGCTGGCAGTATCGGCAGCCGAAATGCTCGAATATGGGAAGGTTTACATGGCCCAGATTGTAAAGAACTCGCAAGCGCTTGGTAAAGCCCTGGACGAGCGTGGGATACCGGTGGTCGGCGCCAAGCGTGGATACAGCCGCACACATCAGGTGATCGCCAACGTCAAGCAATTCGGCGGCGGGTTGGAAGTCGCGCACCGTTTGGCAAAAGCCAACCTGATCACAAACAAGAATCTGGTTCCAGGCGACAAACCTGAAGATTGGGACCGCCCCAGCGGGCTACGCATGGGGACCATTGAGATCACACGGCTGGGGCTGCGTGAAGCGGATATGGCAACGATTGCGGATTTTATTGCCAGGGTGCTGGTGCATAACGAAGCGCCAGAGGCGGTAATGAAGGATGTGGAAGACTTCCGCCTGCCGCTGCAAACCATGTATTACAACTTCGACAATGGTTATCCTTCATGGATGGAGGCATAGCCAGAAAAAGCAACAAGGAACTGACAGGATGATCCGTTATCATCTTAATACTGGATTTAATCACTTTTTGTATTGTTGGCATTTCCACTGTTTTTCACCCCCAAGTGTGCAGCATACCCCGAATAGAAACTGAAGTTCTACTTAACTCGCTTGAATTCCTACGTATTTTTTATCCTCGCGCTGGGCGCAATCGAAGCGACGTTGGTTATCCAGCACCGTGAACTGCGAGTAACGCTTATGAGCGTCGCAACCCAGTTTATAATCTGTCATGCTGCACCTCCTGCTATCAACGGCTTATTCCTAAAAGTATAGCCGGTGGTGCAGCGCTTTCATACAATCAGTTTGACTGTCCTGAGTGCGCGAAGGAACTGTCGGGAGGGCAAGGGGGTGGGTTGGAACCGGATGGGGCTGCCCGAAAAGAACTGGGCAGCCCCGTTTTTTATTGAGGTCGAAAGAGGCGCTGGGGCTAATAAATCGGGTTGTATTTGAACTTCCACGGGCGCCAGAACCAGAATTTCAGCATGGTCGGTTCGCCACGGTCTGGCGGCATCTGGTTGCAGGGCAAGAAGACCAGGCGTATGTTGCGATTG
>JAQUAE010000058.1:0-1308 GCA_028687395.1 Anaerolineales bacterium
GTGCTGGAGATCATACGCAGCCATCCGGAGACCTTCTTCGTCATCCGCGCCCACCCGGACGAGATGCGCCCCGGCACTGCCAAGCAAAGCCGCGAAAGCGTGCGCGAGTGGGTGCAGGCCAACCAGGTGACTGCGCTGCCCAACGTGCTGTTCATCGACTCGCAGGAATACCTCAGCTCGTACGAGCTGATCCAGCGCTCCAAGTTCCTCATGGTCTACAACTCGTCCATTGGCCTGGAGGCTTCCTTGATGGGGGCACCCGTCCTGTGCGGTGGGAAGGCGCGTTACACCCAGTACCCCACCGTGTTCCTGCCGGCCAGCCGCGCCGAATTCCGCCAGCAAGCCGAGGCCCTGCTCAATGCTGAGCGCATTGACCTACCGGCAGCTTTCCAGCGCAACGCCCGGCGCTTCCTGTACTACCAGCTCTATCGCGCCTCCCTGCCCTTCACGCGCTACCTGCAGGTCAGCCCGCGCCCGGGATACGTCCTGCTCAAGCCCTTCACCTGGCAGGAACTCTTGCCGGATCGCTCCCCCACGCTGCGCACGCTGGTGGCGGGAATCCTGGACGACCAACCCTTTCTGCTAGACGAAGACGATGAGCATGCCCTCGCCCGAAAAAATTGAAATCCTTCCCGTCGCCCTGCTGGAGCAGAACCGCCTCCTGGTGGCGGAGCTCAAGCAACTGGCCGATTCCCTGAACCTGGAATTCGGCTGGCATTACCTGCTCGACCTGTGCTGGATCATCAACCAGCTCGGCGAGGTGGGCGGCAAGGCGGTGATGGACGCCGGGGCAGGCGTAGGGACGTTGCAGTGGCATCTGGCCAGCCACG
This sequence comes from Anaerolineales bacterium, assembly GCA_028687395.1. Classification (GTDB taxonomy): domain Bacteria; phylum Chloroflexota; class Anaerolineae; order Anaerolineales; family UBA4823; genus JAQUAE01. The sequence goes on from JAQUAE010000058.1 coordinate 831, forward strand.
GGGCGCGCGTCATCAGCGTGGACCGCGACAGCCGCGCCCACCTGCCGGCGCGCTTGCGCCAGCGCTTTCACGTTCAGGGGCTGCGAGGAGGGGAAAAAACCGACCTCTTCCCCTGGCCCCAGGCGACGGCCAGAAACCTGCGCCAGTTGCCTGGCCTCAAACTGCGCATGGCTTTCCTGGGGCGCGAGCTGGCCAGCCTGCTCACGCCTTCCCGCATCCCCGGGGAGGTGGTGATCTACAACCAGGATCTGAACGACCTGCGCGACCTCCCGGACGGCAGCCTGGACGCGGTGGCCTCCCTCTCCGCGCTGGAGCACAACTCGCCGGAAGCGGTCGGCGAGGTGGTGCAGGAGCTGCTGCGCGTGCTCAAGCCCGGCGGGCTGCTGGTAGCCACCCTGGGCGCGGCCAAGGAGGCGGACTGGTTCCACGCCCCCTCAAAAGGCTGGTGTTACACCGAAGCCAGCCTGCGGCGCATCTT
>JAQUAE010000058.1:1408-8577 GCA_028687395.1 Anaerolineales bacterium
CGGCTGGCCGAGCTGGAGGAGAAGGTGCAGCGCGTGGTGACCTCCATGGTACAGGGCGCCTTCCGCCCCAAGGTGCAGGTGCTCGAAGACTTCCTGGATCGCCCCACCTGCTATACCGAGGACCCGCAGCAGGAATTGCTGGCGCGGGGGGAGCTCAGCCAGGAAGCCACCGGCATCTACACCCTCGGCCCGCTGCTCTCGCGTTTGATCGAGTACTTCGAGGCCCGCTTCCTCGAGCTGGCCGAATCGTTCACCGCAGAACCCTACCGCTTCCCCGCGCTGATACCCGCTGGCTACCTGAACCGGGTCAACTACTTTCGCGCCTTCCCCCACTCGCTGAGCTTCGTGACCCACCTGCGTGAGGACCTGGACGTGATCGACCATTTTGCCCAGGAGGCGTGTTGCACAGATGACGGCGCCCTGAGCGCCGCGCCGGATTCCTTCGCCAGGATCCAAACCCTGCTCTCCCCGGCAGTGTGCTACCACCTGTATTTTGCCATGGCTGACCGACCGCTCGCCAACGGGCAGGCGATTGCCACCGCGGTCGGCAACTGCTTCCGCTACGAATCGACCAACCTGGCTTCGCTGGAGCGTCTGTGGAATTTCACCATGCGGGAGGTGATCTTCGTCGGCTCGAAGGACTTCGTGCTGCAAAACCGGGAAACCGCCCGGGAGAAGATGAAGGAGGTCTTTGCGGAACTGGGGCTGGCTTACTGCGTGGAAAGCGCCAACGACCCCTTCTTCATCGGCGAATTTCGCAAGCAAGCCGCCTTCCAGAGCGCGTTTCAACTTAAGTATGAGATTCGCGCCCGCCTGCCCTTCTCGGGGAGCACGCTGGCGGTGGGCTCGTACAACTACCACCAGGATTTCTTTGGTCGCCATCTGAACATTACCCTGCCGGATGGCTCGCCCGCTCACACCGGCTGCGTGGCCTTCGGGCTGGAGCGCATGGCCTCCGCTTTTCTGGCCCAGTTCGGCTTGGAGCGCCGCGGTTGGCCGCGCTGCGTACAGGAAGCCCTCGCATGAACGAAACAACCCCTTCCCCACCTAACTACCGTGAAGCCAGCGCGGCGGATTTTCCCGTCCTGGTGGAGATGTACACCAAGCTCAACGAGCATTTCTACCGCCTTGGTTACCGCCTGCCGCACCCGCCGGACGTGGGCCAGGTATGGCTCGAGTCTTTCCAACGCACGTTGGGGCGCTTCAGCAATGTATACGTCGCCGAGTTGGAAGGGCGCCTCGTGGGCTTCATGCTGTGCCGCGTCAAGCGCGTCCCGGCTTACATGGGCGGCGCCCTGGTGGGCGAGCTGAGCGACATGTGGATCGAAGCGGAGGCGCGGCGCATGGGCATCGGCGACCGGCTCTCACGGCTGGCGCTCGATTGGCTGCGCGCTCAGGGCATGCACTCGGTGGAAATTCAGGTGCTGAAAGACAACGAAGCCAGTTGGAAGCTCTACGACCGCATGGGCTTCCAGCTCGAGTTTCGCGTCGGGCGCCTGCTGTGGGACGAGTACATCGACGAACCCCAAGGTTGAGATGCGCCGCCTGGGACGGGAGCAACTGGCAGAGGCATTGGGTGCCTGCGGTTTGCATCGCGGAGATGGCGTGCTGGTGCACGCCGCGCTGCAGTTCCTCGGGCAACCGCAGGGGGGGCTGGAGATGATCTTCTCGACACTGTGCGACGTCCTGGGCATCGACCCCCAGCCAGGCAGGCCTGCTGGGCAAGAGGAGGGCACGCTGGCCGTCCCCACCTTCAACTTCGATTTTGCCCGCGGCGTTCCCTACCACCCGGGAATGACGCCCTCCAAGGGCATGGGGGCATTGGCGGAATTTGTACGCAAACACCCGGCGGCGCTGCGCACGCCACATCCCATGCAGTCCATCGCCGTTTTAGGCCGCCACGCTCGCGACCTGGCTGCCCGCGACACTGCCTCGGCGTTCGATCCCGGCTCGGCCTTCGAGCGCATGCTTGAGCTGGATTTCAAAATCCTGCTACTCGGCGCGGATGTGCAGGCGATCTCACTGCTGCACTACAGCGAACAGCGCACTGGTGTGCCCTACCGCTATTGGAAGGAGTTTTGTGGATTGGTGCACACGCCTGCTGCTTGGGAGCCGCGCGTATACCGCATGTTCGTCCGCGACCTCCAGCTCAACCCGGTCATCGAGCTCTATCCGGTGCAAGCCATGCTGGAACAGCGCCGCCAGTGGGCATCCATCGAGGTGAATTATGGCTTCATCTCCGCCTGTCGCATGGTGGATTTCGTCCAGGCGCTGGACGAGTGCCTGGTGCGAGACCTCTGGTCGCTGGTGACCAACCGGAGCGCCTGATATGCCTGCTTCCATGTTTGATTTGATCCAGGAACTGTGGTTCCTCAAAAGAGATATCGTCTCGGACGATTTCGACCGCGCCCTGCGCCGCCTGGCGCAGGAAGTGCCCATGACCATCCACGAGTATCCCAGCGGGGAGGCATGCTGGACCTGGCGCATCCCCGAGAAGTGGACCTGCCACGCAGCGCGCCTGGAGACGCTGGATGGGCGCACGGTGGTGGATTACGCCGAACACCCCTTGCACGCCGCATCTTACTCGCTGCCCTTCGAAGGCCTCGTCTCGCGCCAGGAATTGCTGGCGCACCTGCACACCCACCCGCGCTTGCCCGAAGCTATCCCGTTCGTCTTCAAATATTACGAGCGCGATTGGGGGCTGTGTCTTCCCCAGACACTGCGCGATAGCTTGAACGAAGAGGCGTATCGCGTCGTCATCCAAGCCAGCTTCGAACCCGGGACGCTCAAGGTGGGCGAAGTGACCATCCCCGGCGAGAGCGAGCAGACAATTGTGCTCGCCGCGCACCTGTGCCACCCGGCCATGGCGAACGACGACCTGAGTGGGGTGGTGGTGGGCGTGGAAGCGGCGCTGCGGTTGTTGGAAGGCTCACACCACTACTATACCTACCGCCTGCTCATCCTGCCGGAGACCATCGGCTCAGTGGCTTACCTGAGCCACAACGAAGCGCTCATCCCCCAGATGGTCGGGGGCCTGTTCCTGGAGATGCTGGGGAACGCTTCGGCGCACGCCCTGCAAGGCTCTTTGCAGCCGGAGAGCCCATTCGAGCGCTGCCTGATGGCGGCCTTCGCCGGGCTGGAGCCAGCCGGTTACACCGGCGCCTACCGCACCATCATCGACAACGACGAGCGCCAGTTCAACGCCCCCGGCGTGCGCGTGCCCATGCTCTCGCTCTCGCGGGTGGAAGCGCCCAAGGCTACCGGGCGCCCGCCCTACCCGGAATATCACTCCAGCCTGGACACGCCGGCCATCCTTTCCCCAGAGAGGCTGCAGGCTTCCTGCGACCTGGTGCTGGGATTGATCGAGGCCTGGGAGCGCGACCAGTACGTGGTCAACAATTTCAAGGGGGAGGTCTTCTGCTCGGGATATGGCATCTGGATCGATTACCGCACCAATCCGCAGGGGCACCACCGCCTGTTCGAGATCATGGAGCGCTGCGACGGCGAACGAACGGTTTCCACCATCGCCCAGGAGCTGGGCATCAGCTTCCAGGCGGTGTGGGAGGTGGTTTCCCTGCTGCACGAGAAAGGGCTGGTGTGGTTCAGCCGGCAGCCGCAACCTGCAACGCCGGGACGCTCCACCAGCAAACAACTATGAATCCTTATTACCAGATCAAACATGCCTTGAAAGTAACCCGCTGGCAAGTGCGCCGCGGCCAGGCTGTCTTACACTGGGGCGCGAGCGCGCTGCGCCGCACCCCTTCTGTGCTGGGCAACGCCATGCCCAAGTCTGGCTCCCACCTGATCATCCAGGTGCTGCAGGGCCTGACGCGCATCGGCCCTTTCATCAACCCCGGTTTCCCGCCGGTCAACCGCGGCGAGGACAACAGCATCTTGCCTGACGCGGCTGCGCTTGCCAACCTGGAATGCATGCAACCGGGGGACATCGCCTACGGCTATCTCCAGGCGCGGGAGCCCTTCTTGAGCGCCATCACCCGCCCCGGACGGGCAATGGTCTTCGTCTACCGTGACCCGCGGGATATGATCGTCTCCCACGTGTTCTACGCCACCCAGATTCACACCGGGCACAACATGCACCGCTATTACACTGAGAGGCTGAATAGCATGGAAGAGCGCATCAACGCCGCCATCCATGGTGTGGACGAACCCGGCTCGCCCCTCTCCGGGGTGCGTACCAAATACGATAAGTACCTGGACTGGCTGGACCAGCCCGGCGTGCTCTGCCTGCGCTTCGAAGACCTGATCCTGGACCGGGATGCGGCGCTGGAAAGGCTACTGGCTTACCTGGAGCAGCGCGGTTTTACCCCTGCCGTGCCGCTTCCGCAAGCGATTCAGGCGCTCAATGCAGCTATCGTGCCCAAGAAGTCGGGCACCTTCCGCAAAGCCAGTCCGGGCAACTGGCGTGAGCATTTTACCCCGGCCAACCGGGTAGCCTTCAAAGCGGCGACTGGCGACCTGCTCACCCGCCTGGGATACGAAAAGGACCCCGATTGGTAATGCCGGCCATTGAGGCTACCCGGCGGGAACTGGCGCGCCCCTCCGGCCTGATGTACCAGGCCCGGCTCGTGCGCCGCGGGCTGCGGCACCTGGCGCAGATGGCTCGCTACCGGCGGCTCTCCCTGCACAGCGTGCCAGTCTTGTTCGCCAATTCCTTCCCCAAGAGCGGCACCCACCTGCTTACCCAGGTGTTGCAGGCCTTCCCGCAAGTTGGTCCCGCCGTGGATAGCGGTCTGCCCGCCATCGTCACCTACCGCGGCGACACGGGCGAGGAGCGCGGTGTGGAAGAGATGCTGCGGGAATTGCGCCGCCTGTCCTGGGGGGATATCGCCTATGGGCACCTGCACGCCCTCCCAGACATAGTAGCGCACTTACGCCGGGATGGAATGGCTACCTATTTCATCCTGCGCGACCCGCGCGACGTGGCCGTCTCGCACGTGCACTACGTGACTGAGATGGAACCCCGCCACATCCACCACCGTTATTACACCCAGGAGCTGCATAGCTTCGAGGCAAGGCTGTCGGCCAGCATCCTGGGGCGCCAGGAAGCCGAATGGCACTTCCCCGATATCCGCTCCCGCTTCGAGCCGTACCTGGGCTGGTTGGAGCTGCCGGAGGTGCTCACGCTGCGCTTCGAGGCGTTCCTCCAGGATCAGGCAGGGACCACCGGCCTGGTCTTCGACCACGCCGTGCAGCGCGGTTTCCCCTCGTACCTTCAGAGGCAGGCCGCCATCAGGACCCTGCTGAAAAACATCCGCCCGCAGCGCTCACCCACTTTCCGCAGCGGAAAGGCGGGCGGCTGGCAAACGCAGTTCACTCCCGAACACAAGAACCAGTTCAAGGAAGTCGCCGGGGATCTGTTGATTCGATTGGGATATGAGCGTGACAATGGCTGGTAAACCCGCCTGCGCGGTGATCATCCGGGCGTATAACGAGGAGAAGCACATCGGGCGGCTCCTGGAGGGCATCCTGCAGCAGACCCTCCGGGAGGTGGAGATCATCCTGGTCGATTCTGGCTCCAGCGACTGCACGCTGGCTATCGCCGCGCAGTACCCGGTGCAGGTGGCGCACATCCATCCCGATGAGTTCTCCTTTGGGCGCTCGCTCAACCTGGGCCTCTCCCTGGCCAGCGCCGAATATGCCATCATCGCCAGCGCACACGTCTACCCGGTCTACCCCGACTGGCTGGAACGCCTGCTCGCCCCGCTACAAGACGCGGGCATCGCCCTGGCTTACGGCAAACAGCGCGGCGGTCCCGAGGCGCTCTTTCCCGAGCAGCAGATTTTCATGCGCTGGTACCCCGAGCAATCCAACCCACACCAGCAGCACCCCTTCTGCAACAACGCCAACGCAGCCATCCGGCGGCGCCTGTGGCAGGAACACCCTTACGACGAGACCTTGAGCGGCCTGGAGGACCTGGCCTGGGCGCGCTGGGCGGTGGAGCAGGGATACGCCCTGGCGTACGTCGCTGAGGCGGAGGTTATCCATATTCACCAGGAATCCCCGGACGCGGTGTACAACCGCTACAAGCGGGAAGCCATGGCCTTCAAGCGCATCTTCCCCCACGAGCACTTTCGCTTCAACGAGTTCCTCTACCTGATGGGCAGCAACATCCTCAGCGACCTGTGGCATGCCGCCCGGCAGAGGGCGCTGCGCAAACACTTCGCTGATGTCCTCTGGTTCCGCTGGATGCAGTTCTGGGGGACGTACCAGGGTTACCGCCGCTCCGGCCCGCTCACCCAACACCTGCGCCAGAAGTTCTACTACCCGCATGCCATCGCCGGAGCACAGCCTCCCCAGCCGCGCAACGTGCGCCCCATTCGCTATCGCGACTAGCCAATTCCAAACCCGAGGCAGGATGTGAGTCAAACATGAAGATTGTCGCCCTCGTCCCCATGCGCCACCACTCGCAGCGCGTCCCCGGTAAGAACTACCGCCTCCTGGCGGGCAAGCCTCTGTTCCACTACATTATCACCAGCCTGCTGGCCGTCCCGGAGGTCGCCGAGGTGGTCGTCGACACCGACAGCCCAGAGGTGATCGGCGGGCTGCAGGAACATTTCCCCAGCGTGCGCACCCTCGAGCGACCCGAGCACCTGCGCGCCGATGGCGTCCCGATGAACGAGATCCTGCTCTACGACGCCTCCCAGGTGGCAGCCGATTATTACCTGCAGACGCACAGCACCAACCCGCTATTGCGGCCGGAGACCATCTCCCAGGCGGTGCAGGCGCTGCTTGAGCAGGTTCCCAGGTTCGACTCGCTCTTCTCGGTCACCCGCCTGCAGACTCGCCTGTGGGACCAGTTGGGGCGGGCGATCAACCACAACCCGGACGTCCTGCTGCAGACCCAGGACCTGCCCCCGGTTTACGCGGAGAATTCGTGCATCTACATCTTCCAAGGCGAGACCCTCGCCAGGCGTTTCAACCGCCTGGGCGACCGTCCGCTGATGTTTCCCATCGAAGCCAGCCAAGCCTGGGACATCGACGACGAGTTGGATTTCCAGATCGCCGAGTTTCTCATGCAGCGCAGATCGGCGAGCGCTGCTGGCTAGCGTGTGTTCCCGGCCTAGCGGCAGGCAAGCGTCGCGCACGCCGGGTCACCACCCCAAAGACAACCTCTTTTTCGAAGCTTCAAACCTATGCCTACCATCCTA
>JAQUAE010000059.1 GCA_028687395.1 Anaerolineales bacterium
GTATCCGTGATCCCCGCCCCTGTTCCTGCAGGGATCGTCACCGCCACTCTTACCAAACGCGCCTGCCCACATACCACCGGCCCCACGAAACCCCCGCCTTGCACGCTCAGCGGCCAGTCGTGTTCAGATTCGGCAGCCAGCCAAAAGCCACCCGCCCCATTTCCAGTGTTCTGGATGGTGAACGTATGGGTGACCACCTGTCCGACCCGCCCCAGGCCAACCCCGGGGGCCGCAATTGCTGTGTCGTGAGTGGTTTCTTCATTTGCGACGCGGTAAATACTGTTATTGTGAAAAAAGGACACAACTACGCTGCTATCCGGAGCCAGGGTGATACCCGAAACATTGCCAAAACCTGCGGCGAAAGGGATTGGCGTTCCCGTCGGGTCGACGCTCCAGATGATTCCTGTTACGGTGCTGACCAACAAGTCAGTTCCCTTGAAAACCAGGTCAATTGGCTTTTGGATAGTAACAAAAGGTGTCACCGTCCCACTGGCGTTGACCTGGACGACGCGATCGCCACCGGTCTCGGCCACATAAAGAATTTTTCCCGAAAATCAATCTCTTTGCACACCCCCTCACACTCAGGATATAATCGAACAGCTATGCCGATCAAAAACCTCGCTCTCCTCATCACCCTCTTTTTCTTCGTCGCCGGTTGCGCCCCCTCCCCTTCCCCCACGTCCACCACGTCCACCAGCCGGCCCCTTCCGACAGCCACCCGATTAGACTACCCGACTATCCGCCCATCAGACTCCCCCACCGCCACCCGATCCAGCGATCCAACTACCAAACTACCCAACAACCCAACAACCAAACCACCCCCCCATGCGGCTATCCGACCATCAGACTCACCTCCCCCCACCTCAGACCCGCAGGCCTGGATGCGCCTGCCGGTCGTCCCCGAGATTAGCCCACGCGTGGCGGAGGTCTTTGCCCTCGGCCAGCAGCGCGGCAACAATCCGGCGGCGTTCTCCAAGGTGGGCGATTGCGGCAGCACCCCCACCTGGTTCCTGGGCGACTTCGACCGCGGCGAGCGCTTCTACAGCCTGGGGAAATACGATTACCTGGAAGGCGTCATCGCCTTTTATGCCGGTTCGTTCGACCGCACCAGCCTGGCTGCCCGTTCCGCCTTCAACGCCTCCTCCGTGCTCACTCCCTTGTGGGCCAACCGCGCCGAGTGCGAGCCCAACGAGAGCCCCCTGGCGTGCGAGTACCGCCGCCATAAGCCCGCCCTGGCCTTCATCACCCTGGGCGCCAACGACGTCTACCACCTGGGCAACTTCGAGACCGAGATGCGCAAGATTATCACCTACTCGCTCGAACAAGGCATCATCCCCGTCCTGGCCACCAAGCCCGATAACGTCGAGGGCGACCACAGCGTGAACGCCATTATTGCCCGCCTGGCTGGCGAGTACCAGGTGCCGTTGTGGAATTACTGGCTCGCTGTGCAGGACCTGCCCAATCACGGCTTGCAGGAGGACGGGGCGCACATCACCTGGGCATCCAACCATTTCGATGACCCCCTCACCCTGCAGAGTGGATGGGCTATGCGCAACCTGACCGCCCTCCAGGTCCTCGACGCCACCTGGCGCGCCCTCGAGCTAGACTCGTCCACCACCGATTGAGCACCTGCCACTCATAGTTGCCATCTCCACCCCGCAGGCTGAACCAGCCATGACCTCCCCCTCGCCTGAAACCCTGCTCCAAACCCTGAGCGATTACGTCGCCGCCCAGATCATGAAACAACCGGGCGCCCTCCTCTCCCCTCACGAACCCCTGATCTCCAGCGGCCTGATCGACTCGTTCAGCCTGGTCGACATAGCCCTGTTCATCGAGGCGACCTTCGGCGTGCGCATCGAGGATACCGAGCTGAACCGCGATACCTTCGACACGCTGGACGAGCTGGCCAGCCTCATCCTCTCCCGGCGGCAGCCATGAAGACCATCACCCAGACGCTGCTCGAGGCTTACCACGAAACGCCCGACGCGGCGGCCATCACCCTGCTGCACAGCCAGGCGCCCGACCAGCCGTTGACCAACCGCGCCTTGCTCGAAGCCGCCGCCGGATTCGCGCGCTCCCTGGACGAAGCCGGCGTTGCTCCGGGCGAGGTGGTGATCCTCATCGAGCAGCACGGTGCCTCCCTGGTGGCAGCTTTCTTCGGCGCTCTGCTGCACGGCGCCATCCCCGCCATCATGCCCTTCCTGACCGAGAAGCTTTCCCCCGGTCACTACCGAAAGTCGCTGGAAGCCCTGTTTGCCATCACCAGGCCCGCCGCGGTGATCACCTACCGCCAGTTCTTCGCCGAAGTGGAGGCAGCGCGCGCCCAGGCGCCCTCGCCGCGGGCCATACTGCTCTCCGAGGAGGCGCCCGCCTGGCCCGCGCCGCCGGCGGAGGCCTTGCGCGGCCTGAACAAGCCCCCCGAAGAGGTCGCCCTGCTGCAGCATTCCTCAGGGACCACTGGCCTGCAGAAGGGCGTGGCTCTTTCCCAAAAAGCCATCTTCAACCAGATCGCCAGCTACGCAAAAGCACTCCACCTCAATGCAACACCCCAGAGGCAAGACGTGATCGTCAGTTGGTTACCGCTGTACCACGACATGGGCCTGATCGCCGGGTTCCTGATGCCCGTCCTGACCCGCACCCACCTGGTGTTGATGTCCCCTTTCGATTGGGTACGCGCCCCCTACCGCCTGATGCACGCCGTCACCCGCTACCGCGGCAGCCTGACCTGGCTGCCCAACTTCTCCTACAACTTCTGCGCCCAGAAGATCAGCCCCCGCGACCTGGAGAGCGTCGATTTGTCCTCCTGGCGGGCGGTCATCAATTGCTCCGAGCCGATGTACTGGCAAAGCCACCAGATGTTCCTGGAACGCTTCCAGCCCTATGGCTTGCGCCCTGCAGCGCTGGCTACCTGCTACGCCATGGCGGAGAACGTCTTCGCTGTCACCCAGGGGGGCATCGACCGCCCGGTCAGCGTGGACGTCATCGATCAGCACAAGCTGCTCAGCCAGCAGGTCGCCGAGCCGGCGCCCCTCTCGCCAACCAGCCTGCGCATGCTCTCTGCTGGCCCCCCTATCGAGAACACGCGCCTGAAGGTCGTCGATGCCAATGGCGCAGAGCTGCCCGAGCGGTGCATCGGCGAGATCGCCCTGCAGAGCGACTGCATGCTCACCGGCTACTACCAGCGCCCCGACCTGACCGGCAAGGCATTCCTGGACGGCTGGTACCTGACCGGCGACCTGGGTTACCTGGCGAGCGGGGAAGTCTACATCACCGGGCGCAAGAAGGACCTGATCATCGTCGGCGGTAAGAACATCTACCCGCAAGACCTGGAACGGCTGGCTGGCGAGGTCTCCGGCGTGCACCCCGGGCGGGTGGTCGCCTTCGGGGTGGTCAGCCAGGAGGCGGGCACGGAGGAGGTGGTCATCGTGGCTGAAATCGACCCTGAGCAGGAAGACCGCCAGGGGGAGATCGCCCGCCAGGTGCGCCAGCGCATCAACCAGGGCTCCGACGTGGCGCTGCGCTACGTGCACCTGGTGCCGCGCGGCTGGCTGCTCAAAACCAGCAGCGGCAAGATCGCCCGCTCCGCCAACCGGGAGAAATACCTGGCAGAAACAGCCAGTTGAAGCCCGCTGCACCCTTTCCCTTGCCAAAAAACGCCAGTTTTTCTGGTAGTATATTAGTTTATGGACGTGTACGACCTGTGCCTGGCGTGGAACTGGGAGTTCGACGGCGCTTTCAGCACCATTCTGGAGCGCGCCTGCGCAGACCGCGGTCTCACCCTGCTGCAGCTCACTCCGCAAAACCTGCCTGAGTTGTGGGACGCCTTGCAGGCAGGGCAGGTGAATTTCCGCGCCATGCTGGACCGCGCCTCCGAGGTCGACTCTCGCTTCTCGCCTGTGGTGGATTGGGCCATCCAGCACGGGGTTACCATCATCAACCCTCCCCACCTGGCACAGCGCTCCTGGAACAAAGCCGCCATGCACTTCGCCCTCAAGCTGGTCGGCGTGCCTACCCCCACCACCCTCGTCCTACCCTCCTGGCTGGAAGCCCCTGACCTGCCGCCGGTCGACCTGACGCCCCTCGGAGAGCCCTTCGTCGTCAAGCCCGCTCATGGCAGTGGGGGTGAGGGCGTGGTGCTCGACGCTCATGACCTGGAGGCGATCGACCAGGGGCGGCGGCAATTCCCCTGCGACCAGGTCCTTGCCCAGGCCACCGTTTACCCCGCGCTTCTCGACGGTCGCCCGGCCTGGTTCCGCCTGCTGGTTTGCGCCGGCCAGGTTTACCCGTGCTGGTGGCACCCGCAAACCCACCACTACGCCCATCTCGAATTGGACGACGAGCTGGCGCTCGGATTGGGTTCCTTGCGGGCGCTGTCGGCTGCCATCGGCGAGGTGTGCGCCCTGGAGACCTTCTCCACGGAGGTGGCCCTCGACCAGGATGGGACCTTCGTGGCTGTGGATTACGTCAATGACCAAATCGACCTGCGCCCGCAGTCCAGCGCCGCCGACGGCGTCCCGGACGATGTCGTGGAGGACATCGCCGCCCGCCTGGCCGACCTGGTGCTCGAACGCCGCTCAGAGCAGACCATCCTCGCCCCGGTGATCTTTCTGTCCCCTCCTCGCCATCGCTAGTCAGCCTCTTTTTATCTATTGTCTGAACGTGCCTATGCACTGTTGGGGTTGCGCTGCCGCCTCTTGACCATTTGCCCGTACAGTCGCTGGACGCGCTCTGTAATCGTCTCCCAGCCATAATCTTGGGCGAAGACCACCGCCTGGCGCCCCAGCCTCCGGCGCGATTCGTCATCGCTGAGCAGGCGCGCCAGTCGCTCCCCGAGCAGGCTGGGTTCGTCCACCGGCACAGTGTAGCCGGTCACCCCATCCTGCACCAGGAACGCCAGCCCACCCACCTGGGAAGCCACCACCGGCGTGCCGCAGGCCATCGCCTCCAGCGCCACCATGCCGAAAGATTCGTAATGGGAGGGGACGATCACCGCTTCCGCCGCGGAGTAGTAGTAGGGCAGCGAATCCTGGTCTCTGCGCCCGAGGAAGGTGACCAAATCCCCCAGGCCACGCTCCTCGCACAGCGCTTGAAGGCGTGACATCTCTACGGGTGCCCCTCCGTCTTCCGCCTCCGCATCCCCGCCGATCACCGCCAGGCAGAAAGGGATATCCTTCCCCTCCTCCGCGCTGCGCAGCCAGGCGACCGCGTCGATCAGGGTGTCGATGCCTTTCAAAGGCTCGATGCGCCCCACGTAGAGCAACATGCGCTCGCACGGCGGCACGCCGATAAATTCCTTGGCTTCGTCCTTGGGGATGGGGTAGAAGCGGCTCAGGTCGACCCCCGGTGGAATCACCACCACCTTGTCGACGTCCGCCTGGTAGAGCCACTGCAATTGAGCCAACTCAGCGGGCGTGGCCGCCACGATCACATCCGCCGCCTCCAAAACCTGCCGCTCCCCATCCAGGCGGTAGACCCCTTCAGCCTCCTCGCCTGAGCGCGCCACGCGCTGCTTCATCACTCCCAGGGTGTGGAACATGTGAACCACCGGCAGGTTCCAGGATTGGTTCAAGCGCAGCGCCGCCACACCGGACATCCAATAATGGCTGTGAATCAAATCGTAGCGCAGCCCCTTGTTCTCCACAAAGCCTTGAATTCCCTCGGCGAAGGCCGGCAGGAAGTCGGCCAGTTCGCGCTTGGGTAAGGGTCTCTCCGGCCCGGCAGGGATGTGCACCACCCGGTTGCCGTACCCCAGGTCGTGCAGCACGTGGGGGACGTGCTCGTCTTGCGAGCGGGTGTACACGTCCACCTGCACGCCAGCCCTTCCCAGGTAGCGGGTCAGGTCGCGCACGTACACGTTCATCCCCCCGGTATCCTTGCCGCCCAGGGTTGCCAGGGGACAGGTGTGGTACGAAATCATGGCGATGCGCAAATTGGCCTCACTCCGCTGGTCGATGACCGTTGCAGGTTCTGCCTTGCCAAGCCAGCGCTTCCTCTGTATAATCAGCAAACCACCCCATCCGCCACCGTAGCTCAGTTGGCAGAGCAGGCGTTTCGTAAACGTCAGGTCAAGGGTTCGAATCCCTTCGGTGGCTCACCTTGTTTCGAGGCAAGCGTCGCCATCCAATCGCCTGGCGCAGCGATGACCTCGATTTTTCATTATCTGAAATCCTCACTGGTGCAAGGATGATGATTACTAACCGTCCTCAGTCTCCCCTTCATTATAAAACCATTTGTCCTCCACCCGCGGAAAGCCACCGCCACGCCATTCGAGGGTGCCATAATTTGCGCCTCCTGACCACCTTTATTCCGATTCTGGGTGCGACCCTCGCCCTGCTAGCAACCCGCCAATCGCTGGCTCACACTGCTGAATCCCCCGCTGGCGCGACGATCTCGGTCAATTCATACGTCGATTGGATCGCCGACGATGGCTTCTGCACGCTGCGCGAGGCGATCATCGCGGCTAACACCGATACCCCGTCTGGTGTAACCTCCGAGGAATGCCCCGCTGGCGCAGGCGTCGATACGATCCTGCTGCCGGGCGGCGTTTACACCCTCAGCCTGACGAATTCCCCGGACACCCCCCAAGCAGGCGACCTGGATATCACCAGCCAGATCGTGCTTACCCCTCTCCCTGGATTTACGGCAAAGATATTTGCGGACGACAATGCTGACCGTGCCATCGAGATCAGCACCACCGGCAAGGCTACCCTGTCATCGCTTTGGATCTACGGGGGCGCGGACACCGGCTGGGGAGGCGGTGGTATCTCCAACTCGGGCGAGCTGACTCTGACCAATGCGTCAATTTATGCCAATTTTAGCAGTGCAAATGGCGGCGGTTTGTCGAATAATTCCTCCGGTAAAGCCCACCTCTCCCATGTTGGCTTTGGTAACAATTTGGCCAATATCGGTGGATGCATTGCCAATACTGGCAACCTCACGCTGTCACAGGTTAGCCTGACTTTCTGTTCGGCCACGAATGGCGCTGGCCTGTCAAACAACAGTCCGGGTGAGGCAACGCTCTCCGACCTAAACATCAGCGCCAACACCGCCAGCAACAACGGCGGCGGGATAAGCAACTCCGGCTGGTTGACCTTCACCCGTGTGACGATCAACGGCAATGAGGCCACCAATGGTGATGGCGGCGGCATCTACCACCACGACGGCATCATCCAGATGGAGAACATTACCCTCAGCGACAACTCGGCGGACTCCGGGCTGGGAGGTGGGTTTAATCGCAATGGCGGCACCGGGCTGTTGACCAACGTCACCATCGCCAACAACTCTGCTGGCCTGGGGGGCGGGTTGCGCGCCGCGGCCAGCGGCATCTCGGTGAAGAACGTGCTCCTGGCGAATAACAGCGGCGGCAATTGCCGCATCGACACCGGCGCGCTGGCTTCCCTGGGCAACAACCTGAGCAGCGATAACACCTGCGACCTGGGGCTGAACCAACCTTCCGACCAGAACAACACCGGCGATCCCTTGCTTGGTCCATTGCAAGACAACGGCGGCAAGACCGAGACGCACGCCCTGTTGCCCGGCAGCCCAGCCATCGACCAGGGCAGCAGCAGTGGTTGCCCCCTCACAGACCAGCGCGGCTACTTGCGCCCCGCCGATGGGGATGCGGACGGCGTGGTTGCCTGCGACATCGGCGCTTACGAAGTAGTGCCGTTGACCTTCCTACCCTTGTTGCAGCGTTGAACCCCCTTGCGGTTGTTGCTGGGTGATGCAGTGGATGTTTCCCCCACCCAGCAGGATTTCACGCCCGGGGACCATCACGATGCGCCGCTCCGGCAATAACGCCTGGAGCGCATCCCGCGCCCGGCTGTCGTGCTCGTCGCCGAAGCCAGGCAGGATCAAACCACCGTTGGCCAAATAGAAATTCACGTAACTGGCTGCCAGGCGATCGCCGCCTTGCCGCGGCAGGGTGCCTTCGACGGCGTCCACGCCTTCGCTCTCCTCGGCCGTGATGGTGATCGGGTTGGGTTGGTGTATCTTGTGCACTTCCAGGCGCCTGCCGCGTGCGTCGGTAGCCGCCGCCAGCCTGCGGTAAGCATCCCGCGAGATGTCATACTGAGGATCAGCATGGTTGTCCGTCCAGGTGAGCACGACCACGCCGGGACGGATGAAGCGCGCCAAGTTGTCGATGTGACCGTTGGTCTCGTCCAGGTAGACGCCCTTCTCCAGCCAAAGGATGCGCTCCACGCTCAGGTACTCGCGCAGCAAGGCTTCGATCTTGCCCCGCGTCAGGCCTGGGTTGCGGTTGGGATGCAGCAAGCACTCCTCGGTCGCCAGCAATGTCCCCTGGCCATCCACCTCGATGGAGCCTCCTTCGAGGACCAGCGGGGCTTTGTAACGGGGAGCGCGCTCGATTTCGAGCACCTTGCGCGCCACCAGGTCATCCAGGTCCCAAGGAAAATACAGGCCTCCCTGCAGGCCGCCCCAGGCGTTGAACTCCCAATCGACGCCGCGCAGCCGGCCGTGGTCATCGACGA
>JAQUAE010000060.1 GCA_028687395.1 Anaerolineales bacterium
TTTTCTCCCCTTGGAAGATGCTGATCTGATTATTCTGCAAGCTCAAGCCGATGACGCGAATTTCAGGTCTATCTCGCAGAATGCACTGGATGACAGGGCACAGCTCGGGTTCGGGGTCATCGCAGTTTACCATGACGACGTCCGGACGATTCGTCAGGATACATTCTATCGTGGCGTTGGGGTCTGCATCTCGACCCCGACTCACGATCTCGATTCCATCTTCCTGAGCGAGCAAGGTTTCTATGCCCAGGCTGAACATTGAGTGTCGAGACAGTATAAGTACGCGCTTCACGATTCCTGCTTTCTCCCTGCCCAGGCGAGAAAAGTGTGGGGAGCAGCCCCTAAAATGAGCATCGATTTTAGAGGCTGCTGATCGATCGCAGGCAACTACGTGGCAGGATGGGTAACATACTTCTCAGGTGGAACGCCGTCTATTGGATAGACGACGATCGCCAACTTTTCCTGCTTGGGGCACACCTGCACACATACGCCGCATCCAACACAATTTTCTGGCCTGACTTTCGGGAACACACCTCTTATTCCCTCGACTTCCACTTTGTCGAAACATTTATAGGGACAATGCTCCAGGCAATCCATGCAGCGGACACAGGTATCAAAATTGACCTGCGCGATACCAATGACGGCCTGTCTCTTTTCTTCCAGGGTCAAGGGCGGGATGGCGCCGCTCGGGCACGTCTGACCGCAACGGTTGCACTCGTAGTCGCAACCTCCGCTGAACGGATCCAGGACCGGCGTCCACAAGGCGTCCCAACCGGCCTCCAAACCAACAGGCTGGAGGGCATGAGCCGGACAGACCTGGATGCATTGGTCGCAGCGGATGCACTTGGCCAGGAAATCGTCTCCTTGCGCGCCTGGAGGGCGCAGAACAGTGGATTTCGCCGCCTTGACCTTGCCCACGTCCAGGGCCAGCAGGCCGATTGCGGCTGCGCCGATGCCCAGGGTGGCGAGGGCTTCACGGCGGGTGGGATCGAATTCGTAATTCCAACCCAGGGCTTTTCCCCGCTCGAAAGTGATGGCCATTTTCGGGCAAGGCGCTGCGCAGTCCATGCACATGATGCATTCAGCCGGATCGCTGGTGAAATCTCGCCCCTCGCTGATGGCGCCCATTGTGCAGGTCTTGGCGCAATCGCCGCACTTGACGCAGCTCTTCTGGTTGACCAATCGCTTCACCCACGAGAACTTCGAACCCAACCCAACCAGGGCTCCGAGCGGGCACAGGTAGCGACACCAGAAGCGCCTTTCGATCAGGTTCAACAGCAGCACGAGCACGAACGGAATGGCGATTACCCACCAGGAAATCCCTGGCAGCGCGAAGTCTTTCTTGTCTTCTAATTGGAAGTAAGCCAGGGCTGGCTTGGAAATGGCTGTCAGCCCGCGCACGAAGATGGTGATCGGCTCGAAATACATGAACGCCAGGCTGCCAAAGACTGCCATGGCCAGCACGGTGAAGAGGATGACGTACTTCAAGCGTCGCAGCCCCTGCCACTTGATTTTGCGGCCCCGGCGGCCGAACAGCTCGAGCACCCCGCCCAGCGGGCAGAACCAACCACACCATACCCGGCCGAACAGCAAAGTCACCCCCACGGTCAGCAATACCGGCCAGTAGGAGGTAATAATCTGCCGGGCTGCAATCATGGACGCCACTGCTTGAAGCGGATTGAGGCGCGAGAAGATGTTGTTGTTCCCCGCCAGGGGGTTGCCCCGCAGCGTGCTGTAAATCAGGAACAGGAAGAGGAGCAGGGCAGCATATTGGACCACCTGCCGGATGCGGATCCAGCGCTTCGCTCCGGCTTTAAGTCGCTGACCGATCTGCGGAGCCTCCAAGCGGGTGATCGCGCCGGTGGGGCAGTATTCGATACACTGGTTGCAGGTATCGCATACCTCGGCCCGGGTGTCGAAGGGGGTGGTGACGCGCCGGTCGGGCCCGCGCCCCACAAAGCCCAGCACATGCTGCTGCGCTTTCTCGTCGCAGGCTCTCACGCACAACCCACACAGGATACAGGTTTCATCTCGACGGTCCGCAGGGAAGCTGGGTTTCTCTACCCCGAGCGAGGCGGCCACGCGTTGGACTGCGGGCACCTCTGGGCATCGCGAGAGCAGGAAGTCTGCCATGATCCGGCGGGCTTGAACCACGGATGGGCTATCGGTCTGGATGTGCATCCCTTCTTCGACGGCGCAGTTGCACGAAGTCGTCACCGACGAGCGACCGTTGCGCTTGACTTCCACCAGGCAGAGGCGGCATGCGCCATAAGGAGTCAGCTCCGGGTGATGGCATAGGGTCGGAATGTGTACTCCGGCCTGTTTGGCGGCTTCGAGCGCCGTGGTGCCTTCGGCAACCTTGATCTTTTCTTCGTTGATTGTCAGGTTCACCATAATTTGCACTCCCTATTTCACCAAGACCGCATCGAATTTGCATACTTCCCGGCAAATCCCGCAGCGGATGCACTTCTCTTCGTCGATAAAATAAGGCTTGTTTTTCTCTCCGCTGATGCTCTTCTCTGTGCAATACCTTGCGCACAGACCGCATCCGGGACATTTTTCCGGTACGATGTAAAAGGTGATCAGGGATTTGCACACCCCGGCCGGGCAGGTTTTCTCTTTGACGTGAGCTTCATATTCTTCGCGGAAATAGCGGATGGTGGTCGGGACAGGGTTGGGGGCCGTCTGGCCCAGGCCGCAAAGAGAACTGGCTTTGACCGCCTTGCCCAGCTCTTCGAGCAGCTCGATATCCCCTTCCTGGCCGTACCCACGAGTAATGTAATCCAGGATCTCATACATCCGCAGGACGCCCTCACGGCAAGCCGTACACTTGCCGCAAGATTCGAACTTGGTGAAGTTCAGGAAGTAGCGGGCGATATCCACCATGCAGGTGCTCTCGTCCATGACGATCAATCCGCCAGAGCCCATAATGGAGCCAGCCTCGCGCAGGCTGTCGTAATCTACCGGCAGGTGCCAGAGGCTCTCCGGGATGCAACCGCCTGAAGGGCCTCCGGTCTGAACCGCCTTGAGCTTCTTCCCATTGGTTGCGCCGCCACCGATATCTTCGATCAGGTGACGCAGGCTGATCCCCATGGGGACTTCGACCAGCCCGGTGTTTTTGATCTTGCCGACCACGGAAAAGACGGTTGTGCCTTTGCTCTTTTCGGTGCCCATTTGTGAGAACCAACCGGCGCCGTTGTGGATGATGTGCGGCACCCAGGCCCAGGTCTTGACGTTGTTGATGTTGGTGGGCATACCCCACAGGCCGCTTTGCGCCGGATAAGGCGGCCTTGTTCGGGGCTCGCCGATGCGCCCTTCCAGGGAGGCTATGAGCGCCGTCTCTTCCCCGCATACAAAGGCGCCGGCGCCCAACTGGATTTCCACGTCAAAGCTGGCGCCGGACCCCAAAATATCCTCGCCCAGCAAGCCGCGCTCCCGGGCTTGTTGGACGGCCAGCCGGATCAACTCCACTGCCAGAGGGTACTCGTTGCGGATGTAGATAAAGCCCTGCTGCGCCCCTATCGCATAGGCGCCAATGATCATCCCTTCCAGAACGCTGTGCGGGTTTGCCTCGATCAGGCCGCGGTCCTGGAAGGCCCCCGGGTCGCCCTCGTCAGCATTGCAGATGATGTACTTGGTTTCCCCTTTGGCTTGCCGGCAGAGCTCCCATTTCACACCCGTCGAGAAGCCAGCTCCCCCGCGGCCCCTGAGGCCGGACTGCTTGATCTCGGCGATAACTTCGTCCGGCGTCATCTCGAAGAGGGCGCGAGCCAAAGCTTTGTAGCCACCGGCGGCAAGGTAATCCTCAATTTCCCGAGGGTCGATCAAGCCGCTTTCCTTCAGCAAAATGCGTTTTTGCTCTTTGTAGAAAGGCACTTCCGTTTCGTAGACGATCTTTTCCCCGCTCGACGGGTCCTTGTAGAGCAGCCGGTCTATGATCTCGCCCTGGAGGATCGTCTTCGAGACGATCTCGGCGACATCATCCGGCTTGACGTGCGTGTAGAAGATTCTCTGCGGGTGGACTACCACGAGAGGGCCTTGTTCGCAAAAGCCCGGGCAGCCCGTGGTCTTCAGCGCCACGCTGCCCTCCACGCCTTGCGCTCTCAACTCCCGCTCGAAAGCCTGGGCGACCTCATCGGAGGACAACGCCAGGCAGCCGGTGCCTCCGCAGACTTTGATACTGATCCTGGAGGGATCTTGCCCGCCCAGGATCTCTTCTCTCCGCTTCTCCAGCTCCAAGGCTGCGACCGATCTTGCTTTAGCCATTCGCGGGTACCTCCTGTTTCATAGACTTATCGAGCACCTTTTCCACTTTGCTGGCCGCCATCGACCCGTAGTACTTGCCGTCCAAGACCATCACGGGGCCCAAGGCGCAGCAGCCCAGGCAGTTGACGGCCTCCAGGGTGAATTGCATATCTTTGGTGGTCTCGCCGGCTTTGACGTTCAACAGGCGCCCGATTTGCTCGATCAACATCTCCCCGCCGCGCACGTGACAGGCCGTGCCCAGGCATACCGTGATGAGATGCTCGCCGCGCGGTTCCAGGCTGAACGCCTTGTAGAACGAGGCAACCTGATATACCTGGATCATCGGGATGGACAGGCGATCCGCGACGCGCTGCAGGGCTTCAGGCGGCAGGTAATGGTAGACCTTTTGAATCTCCAGCAGGGAGGGGATCAGGCCGCGTTGTCCCTGGCCGTACCGGTCGAGGATCGTATCTACTTTGCTCATGTCTGCTGTCATAAGTATCTGTCCCTTTCTAGGTCAATAAAAGGATTCGGTGAGCCCTTCGGCGGGCTCGTTAGGCCCCAAAAGCGGGCTCAGGTTTCAAGCCAATCTCGGGTCGAGCGCAAGGCCCACGGGCAAGCGGCGACGCAGTTCGAGCAGTCCACCCCGTTCTCTCTCCAGAACAGCAAACAATCGGTCACAGTCACCGTCCAGCGCCGGATGCCGGTGCGGTTGGAGATCGAGGTCGGCCCGGTGGAGCGATCACCCATGGGAATGGCGTTTGCCGGGCAGGAGCTGGCGCAGGAGTGGCAGGTCTCGCAGAAGCTGCGCATGCCGAAATCGATCGGCTGATCGGGCTTTAAGGGTATATTGGTGAAGACCTTGCACAGGCGCTGCCGCGGGCCGAATTCAGGGGTAATCAGCAGCCCGTTGCGCCCGATCTCGCCCAGCCCGGCGTCGATGGCCAGGGGGATGCTCTGCGCGGTGTCGTTGCCGCACGGAAGCGCATGATAGCCGAGCGCCCGGATGTACTTGGCCAGCGAGGCGGAAAGCTCGGCCATTTGTGAATAAGCCAGGGCCGTGGCAGCGCTGGCTTCGTACTTGGGCGTCTTATTGATCGCTTCCCAGTCCATCTCGATGCCGATCACGATGGCGTAGGGATAGGACATGTCAATGGGTCCGCTATTACCGGTTGCCCGCTCGAAGTAGTGCGAATACACCCACAGCGGATTGACTTTGGTGATGCCGACCAGGCTGGCGCCGTACAACCGGGCCACCTGCTTGATGCGCGCCGACATCCAGGCCGGGTCCGAGACGGGGAAGCGGGTCTCGTTCAGCGGGTCTTCCCAGCCATACAGGCCGCCGACCTCCTTCATGTGCCCCATGTAACCGCCGTAGCCAGGGTGGAGGACACCCACCGAGTCGTCCACGTAAATCGCGCCGGCCACCAGCGCCTGGCCCTCCAGCGCATCCCATTGTTGCTGTTTAGTATTCTTCGCGGCCGCGGCGGCGTACTTCTCCACGGCGGCTTTCACTTTCACCTGGTATGCCTCGTCCCAAACTGCCCGTGAGAAGGCGGTGTTCTTTTCGTCGAAGCGTTTCACCTTGCCCACCAGAAACTCACTGTAGGTGGGCTGGTCCACCCGTTGGATTTTGGGCAGGCGTTTCCCGTGTTCTTCCAGGGCGTGCGTGCGCAGCGCTTCCGCCGAGGGGAGCTGCTCGCCGCAGGCGGCGCACAGCCAGTCGATCTGTTTCCGGGCCGGGGAGACCTCCGGCGCAGGAACCGCAGCCGGTTGCCCTGCAGCGGCGGCCGCGCCCACGCCGGGCGTGCCAGCCTTATATGGGGGAGGTTCCGGATCGCCGAGGGCGGCCTCGAAATCTTCAAAGCCGGAGGGGGTGCCCGGTTTGGGCTGGGGCTGGCAGCTCGCCAATATCTCGCCAACCCCCACCGACAGCCCCAGGAGCGCGGCCGAGCGCAAAAAATCTCTGCGGCTGATCTGCCCGCGTTGGAGCTTCTGCTGCAGCTCCCTCAGGTGATGTTCGGGGTCGTTTTTCATCTTCCTTCTCCTTGCCGGCGCGCTGGCTCCCTTCCCACTAGCAGCCCTCTACTTGAAAGCTAATCTCCCAGGGAGACCCTGCGGTCGAGAAAGGCGGCCGCCAGGGCCAGGGCGCCGCCCAGGACGCACAAGAACAAGCCGGCTTCCAGGGAGGTGCGCACCTTGATCACCGCGAAAATCTCGTAGGAGGCGGCTCCTTCGCCGTGGACCGGGATCCCATAGCGGTCGGCCACGCCGAACACCCGCACCAGCAGCCGCCAGGCGCCCAGGAGGACCAACACGCCCGAAACGCCCAGCATGATTCTCCCCGTTTTTCCCTTTAGCAGGCTTCCCACCAGGCACAGGACGATCGCTGCAATCAAAACCCCGGTCAGCAAAGCCATCAACGGGCTGCGTTTATACCCCACCAGCTCGCTCCCCGGCCCCTGGATCAGGTAAGGATAAACATAAGTCATTTCGGTATTGAATTCGAAGATGAAGCTCCACCAGGGGAAGAACATGGCTGCGGTCATCAAGCCGCCAGCCAACAAACCTAAAAGGTTGACCCCGAAGCGCCGGTTCTTCACGTCCGATCCTTTCGCGCCGGATTCCATCATCGAATCGCCCGGGTAAACAGCCGCACCAGCCAGGGCCGCTTCACCAGGAAGGGCAGCAGCGCCTGTCCCGAGGAGCGCCGCACCTGACGCGAGAGCAGCCGCCGGGCGAGACCGAACCTGGCGATGCGTGCGCCGGTCGGGGTGATGTGCCAGTAACGCGGCGCAACTACTGGCGCCCACTTCCCTGAGACCAGCTTGATGATTTCCAGAGCTGCTAAGGAGCCGGTTATCCAGACCATGACGCACAACTGGGCGTGGGGGCGCTTGCTCTCACACCAGGCATCGAACCACTCCTGCGTCCAGGCGCCTTCGGAGCGGTAGTAGTGCAGGATCTTTCGATGGTTTGGGTTTTCCATGAACGCTTGCAACCCCTCATAAGGGGTTTTATAAGGCATCACCAGGCACTCCGCGGCGTAGGGGCTGTGGGGGAGGAAGGTGCTGACGCGCGCCAGGGCGCCGACCGGGTAAGCCATGATGGCTGGTTTCCCCAGTTCTTTTGCCCTGCCGAGAGCGGCGATGCTCAACGGCCATTCATCGGCAGCCGGCATGAAAACGTCGCCCATCTCGATCGCCGCGTCGATCTCCCCGGCCTCGAGCGCCCGGTCGTAGTGGGTGACATCGGCTTCCGGGTTGATCCGCAGGATGGCTTCTCGGGCGCACACGGCTTTATTGAAGCCCAGCGTATCCGAGAAACAGGTGATCTGGCGGTTCATGTTGGAGGGTTGGTAGGTGTCGTAATCGAAGAGAACGAAATGGCCCAACCCACTCCTGGCCAGCGCGCTGGCCACCACCCCGCCGATGCCTCCACAGCCGATGATGACGACTCTGGCATCTCGAATCCGCTTTTGCTCTTCGGGAGTGAAGACGCCGAGGTTCCGCTCGAATAGTTGCTCGTACATAAGGGTAATTCCCTGATAAGACCTGGGTGGCTAATTTACTCCATGCAGTTATAAGAGAGGCCCCAACCCGATGGAGTACACGCAGTTGGGGCCTCAGGTTGCATCCGAATCGATGGTTAGATCTTCTAGAGATGCTGCTTGGCGATGTCGCCGGCGATGTCGTCGATGCCTAAGGCCTTGAGCGTCTCCAGTGTGGGTATGCCCTTGTCTTCCGTCCAGCCACGCTCCTTCCAGTAGGCGGGCAGCGCTTCGTTGAACAGCTTGTCCGGGTTCCCTTCGTAGGCCACCATGCCCTTCAGTGGCCCGGTGGGGATAGCATCGTAGAACCAGCGGTGCGGGACGAGCTTATCCCACTGTTCTTTGGGGTCGGTGAGCTGCTGGGTGTGGATGTCGAAGAGGCGACCCATGGCATATTCCCGGGCGCCGACGGCGAAGAGCTCTTCTTCGGTGAAGTCACTCCAGCCGGTAGCAGCCTTGACCACATCCACGGTCTTGCCCGAGTAATGGCCTGCCGCAAAGTTGCAGATGACCAGCGAGTCGGAGCCAACCTTGGTGTTCTGACCGGCGATAGCGGCCGCCCAGTCGCCCTTGTTGAACCCTGCGCCGCCGCCGCCAGTGTGCTCGGTCGGCCGAACGGCGGTCACGTACTCCAGGGCGTTCTTATCGCCGCCGCTGCGCACGTCGTGGGCTGGTTGGCCGTA
>JAQUAE010000061.1 GCA_028687395.1 Anaerolineales bacterium
AGCGGCAGGTGGGTGTCCAGCAGGCCGATGCAGTTGGGTCCCAACAGGCGGATCTTGTATTTCCGGGCGATGTCGAGGCACTCCTCCTCCAGCGCGGCGCCCGCCGCGCCTGTTTCCCGGAAACCGCCCGAGCCGATGATCGCCGCGTTCAGGCCGCGTCGGCCACAATCCCGCAGCGCTTGCGGCACGGCCAGCGCGGGGATGAGCAGGATGGCCAGGTCGACCGGTTCAGGGACCTGCAGGATGCTGGTGTACACTGGGCGGCCGAGCAGCGTCCCCCCCTTGGGATTGACGAAGTGCAACCCGCCCTGGTAGTTGCATTGCACCAGGTTGCGCGCCAGCACGTAGCCCAGCTTGTTAGGGTTGTTAGAAGCCCCCACCAGCAGGATACCGTGTGGGGCGAAGAATGGAATGAGTGAGGGAACGGTTTCGAAGGTCATGGCGTTCGAGACACCCCAGATGTGAAAGGTTGGGTTGAGTGGGGTAATTATAAGCGCAATCCAGCGCGCTGTAGCTTGGGGGTGAAGGGTGGAAGCAGAGCGAGCTCAGGATATCAGCGCGGGCGGCACCCAAAATTCGCCCAGGCCGATGAAGGTCAGTAGCAGCGACGCCACGAAGAGCAGGATGGCCAAGGCGATCAGGATGCGGTCCCTGTGCCGGTAGTGCAACTGGTCGATCCAGGTGCGTGGGCCGACGCCGAAGGCGCGCAGGTCCATGGCGTCGATGATGTCCTCGCTGCCGATGATGGCGTGAATCGTGACCGGGACGATCAGCGGCGCCATCTTGCGCACCTGGGCGAACAAACCCCCGCTCAGCTTCTCGAGCTCATAACCCCGAGCGCGCTGCGCGTCCAGGGTCAACTGGAAATCCCGGCCGTAAGTGGGGATAAAGCGCATAGTCAGGTCCATGGCGTAAGCGATCTTGTCGGGAAATCCCAGGCCGCGAAAGGCGATGCCATAAGACGCCGGGTTGAGCGAGTAGGGGATCAGGATGGTCATGCTCGCCAGGCTGAAGACGCGCGCCATCTGGCTGAGGGCGAAGAAGCTGCGCTCCACGGTGACGTCGATCGCCGGGCGCCAGCCGAAGAGGGTGAACGGTGCTTCCAGGCGGCGAATCAGGTGTTCATTGGCGTACACTTCCATCCCGCCCCGCCCGGTCAGGAAGGTCAGGAAGGTGAAGAAAAAGACGAAGCCCCCGATGAATAACCAGGCGCGGCGCATTTCGCTCCAACGGATGCCAGAGGTGAAGACAACCAGCAGGGCGATCGCCAGGAAGAAGGACAGGAAGCGCAGGTCCCAGAAGAACAGCGTCGAGAAGATGAAGGAGGTGAAGAAGATCAGCCAGGCTCGCGGGTCGAACCACTGGATCAGGGAACGGCGTTTCTTGTAGCGCCAGGTGACGAGCATCTTAGCACCGGCTGGGGCGGGCAGCGCACACGTCAGGGCGCCTGGAGGCGCGCTGCCCGCCTAACGGGAAAAGCTAGCGCCCGGCTTGCTGCCGGACAGCCGTGTAGGCAGCTACCAGGATGGGCACCAGGATGGCGGCGAAGATCAGGTTCGGCCCTGCAGAGGGCAAAAATTCACCCACGATGGCCACCCCGAAGGGGAAGCCGTTGATCCAGATGTCCGAGATGGCCGCGAAGCCCAGGCCGATCAGATTGCCCAGCATGCCCCAGGTGACCGCCGCGGCGATGTCGATATTACTTCCGAAGACGACGCGCACGATCAGGACCAGCACAAAGCCGATGATCACGGACAGACCAGCCAGGAGGGAGATTTGCTGGTCGCCGAAGGCGTTTTCGGCTTCGTTGAAGTAGAGCATGTTAGGCGCGCTGCGATTGATGAAGTAGATGGCCGTGGCCAGCACAGCCAGCACAGCGCTGATGATCAACACGGTGTCCATGCTCTTCTTCTTATCCTTGAACAGAAAGACCATGCCGGAGATCAGGCCGATCAAGCCGTTGCCCACGCTCCATTGTGGGGAGAGGCCGAAGCCGGTCAGGGCGTCGCCGAACATGTTGCCCACCGCGCCGGTGAAGAACCCCACTACCGGCCCGAAGGTGTAGCCGAAGAACATCGGGATGGCGATGGCTGGCCGCAGCGCCACCTGGCTGGCAGAGGGCACCACGAACACCGTGCCGTTGAACAGGTAGGAGAATACGGCGTACAGGGCAGCGCCGATGGCCATGTAGACCACCTCGCGCGTGCCCACCTCCCAGGCCTTGCTGTCCTTGGTCAGCCAGTAGACGACAAAGGCAATCAGCAAGCCGATGATGACGAAGACGAAGCGCAGGACGGGATTCTCGCCGGTCTTGAGGCGCTCGATGTTGAGCAGGTTGCCGCCCACGTAAATCAAGAGCAGGAAGATGACCAGGGTGATCACCAGGGCCAGGACGATGTAACTCAGTTTTCGGTCCATTTGATGCCTCCTTGGAGAGAAAAAACGGATCCTTCAGGATTGAGAGACGTGCGCCAGCGCTTCGGCTCGCAAGAAACGGCCGGTGATGGCTAATTTCTCCAGGTTGGTTTGCAACAGGGAAGTGGGCACCAGGCGCGTGGTGGTCAGCAGGGAGAAATCGCGCATCACATCCTGCGGTTTGCCGTCGGCCACCACTCGGCCCTGGTCGACTAACAATACCCGGTTGGCGTAAATGACCGCCAGGTCGATGTCGTGGGTGATAAAGAGGATAGCTGCGAAGTTCGGCAGTTGCAGGATGGCGTCCATGAACTCCATGTAATTCTGGTAATCCTGCCCGGCCGTGGGTTCGTCCATCACCAATATTCTGGATCGCATCGCCAGAATGGCGGCGATGCTCACCCGCTTCTGTTGCCCGAAAGAAAGCGCCAGCGGAGGGTCTTTCTCCTTGCCAGAGAGATTCACGATTTCGATGGCTTCCTTCACCTCCTTCTCGATTTCCTGTGGCGTATGGCGCAGGTTGGTGGGCCCGAAGGCCAGCTCCTCGCCCACAGTGGGGGCGAAGAGCATGTGGCTGGGGCTCTGAAAGACGTAGCCGAGGGTCTTGGCCACTTCGGCCACGCTGATCTCACGCGTATCCCGGCCATCCACGAGCACCCGCCCGGAGCGAGGCTTGAGCAACCCGATGGCGTGTTTCACCAGGGTGGTCTTGCCGGAACCGTTGGCTCCCAGGATGGCGATGATGTCGCCGCGTTCGATGTTGATGGTTACGTCGTGGATCACATCTTCGCCGCCCTCGTAGTGGAAGAAGACGTGCTCGAATTGCACCAGCGCGGTTGCCTCGACCGTTCTCTCGTCGCCGGAGACGGAGGGCAAGAAACGGAGCGCAGCGGGGGGCGGGTCCTGGGCGGCTCGGGCTATCACGTCTGGAGCGGGAAGCTTGACCTCGTGGTAGTTGACTACATTCTTTAACCCCTCAACCAGTCCCAGGTAACGCACCTCCCCTTCCTGCATGAAGAGCACGCGATCGGGTTTGTACTTGAGCACGTCCTCGACGCGGTGTTCCACCATGATGACAGCCATGCCCTCGTCCACCAGGCGCCTCACCAGGTCGAGCGTCTCCTGGGCGCTGGCCGGGTCCAGGCTGGCAAGCGGTTCGTCGAGCAGCAGGATGCTGGGGCGCATGGCCAACACTCCCGCCAGGGCGACTTTCTGCTTCTCGCCGCCGGAAAGGTGGAAAGTCTCGCGTTCACGCAGGCGGCTGATGCCCAGGTGGTCGAGCGCCTCGTCCACGCGTGGGATGATCTCCTCACGCGGCAGGCCGAGGTTTTCCAGCCCGAAAGCGACCTCGTTGCGCACGCGCGTGCCCAGGATCTGGCGCTCCGGGTCCTGCAAAACGGTGCCCACGATCTGAGAGATGCGCGCCAGCGGAAGCCCGCTGGAGTCCTCCTCATTCAATAGAATCTGCCCGCTTATTTCACCCTTGTAACTGCGCGGGATCAAGCCGTTGACGCAGCGAATCAGAGTAGTCTTGCCGCACCCGCTGGCGCCAGCCAGCAGCAGCAGCTCGCCCGGCATGACCTGCAGCGAGATATCCTTGATCGCCAGTTCCTGGCGGTTGCGGTAGCGGAAGTTGAGCTTGCGGATATCCACCGCGGGTATGGGCTTCACGCGCATCCTCTAGTAATCGACTTCTACGATTTCACCTGGCTTGACGTTCAGGCGTTGCGCCGCGCTGCCAGCGACCACCGCCAGGATCAGGTCTTCGCTGCTGCCATACAAGGCAACCAGCTCTCCCGGCGGGCGCTCGCCGAAGGTTCCCACTATTCCGTGAATCTTAACCCCCGCGATGCGAATAGTTGCGTCGGGGTGTTCGCCCAGGTGCTCACGGCGGATGCTGCAAGTCAGGTTGCCGAAGTGATCGACGTGCAGTACCTCACCCCGCCACCCGCTGGGGGTTCGCTGCGGCTCGGGGAGGGGCAACAGGATGAGGTCACCGATGGCCTCGCCGAGCGCTTCCAGCGGCGCGCCGGCTGCCAGGTGGGCGGCTGCGGGAGCGAAGATATCCCGCCCGTGAAAAACGGCGCTGACGCGGGGGAGCCAGTACTCAGGGCGTGTCAGGTGAACCGCCTGTACGGGCCAGCCCTGGCTGGCGGCGCGCTTTAGAACGCGGGTAAAGACGCCGTTGTCCGGTCCGACGAAGTACTGCTGGCCGAGGCGAAGGGCGATAGCCCGCCGCTCCGTCCCCACGCCCGGATCAACCACCACCACGTGGATCGTGCCATCCGGGAAGTACGGCGCGGCGCGGGCAACCACCAGCGCGGCTTCGTGCACGTTCTGGGGGTTGATCAGGTGACTCAGGTCGGCAATCTGGACGTGGGGGGCGATGCTCCAAATCACGCCCTTCATAGCGCCGACGTTCCCGTCCTTCAGTCCAAAATCGGTTGTGAGGCTGATGATAGCAGGCATGAGCGGTCGTCAATGGGGAATGATATCACGGCGCCCGGGCGGGCGCAACGACTGCTGGGCTGAATCTTCCACAAGGGGCGCGCTTGCGGTGATCAGCCCGTCGGCGAGAGCGACATGGCCAGGTTCCAGCGCGGCGAGAGGTTGCGCACCCGTCCAGGCAGCAGACGGCCGCGACCCAGAAATCGCCCTCGCTCGTCCTCCAGCAGCAGGACGGCGCGCCGCGGGTACGGCGGGTCGAAGCCGTGCAGGTCGTGCCCGGACAGGATGAGATGGGCTTGTTCGGGGGTGAGCCTCACCCTGCGCGCCGTGAACCGGATCTCGAAGCGGCTGATGAAGGCGTGCGCTGGCAGGAAGCCATCCGGAGTGTGTTCCCCAACCTCCAGGCCCGGGTTCAGGACGGCCAGACCAGCCAGATGGTGAAAATAAGCCTGCGGCGCAGCAAACACGCTCTCGCCGCGCCTGCACAAAACCAGGTTGCGACCCTGGAGAAGATCCTCCAGGTCCACGCCAAACTCTTGATGCAGTTCACGCGCCAGGCTGGCAACCTCCCCGTCCTCCATGGGCGCATACCCCTCCGAGCGCCAGGTGGGTTGGGATGGTGCCTGGGCTGGCGGCGGGGCGGCGTCCAGCTTGCGCAGCAGGGCGGCAAAGAAACCGGCAGTATCATACAGGTGCGGCCACAGGCGCACCGCGTTGACCAGGGAGGGGTGATAGCGCGCCGCCCCTGCGCTGAGCAGTCCAGGGGCGGGCGTGGGCAGTCTGGGCGCAACAGACACAACCTCCACCCGACCGGGGTACTTTTTGAGCAGCATATCCACCACGGCTTCGTCCTCTTCCGGCGCCAGGGTGCAGGTGGCGTAGACCAGTTGCCCGCCAGGTTTGAGCGCCTGAAATGCGCTCCCGATCAGGGCAGCTTGAGCCTGTTGGAAGAGCAGGCGGCGCTGAGGGGTGAGGGTAGCTCGGCTACGGGCGTCTTCCCCGCGCAGATCCTCCCCGCTGCAAGGCGCGTCTAGCAGCACCAGGTCGAACAGCTCAGGGTAGGCTTGCCCGAACATCTCACCGGGGTAGCGGGTGAGGATGGTGGAAGCCGTCCCCCAGCGCCTCAGGTTGGTGCGCAAGGCCGGGATGCGCTTGTGGTGCAGGTCGTTGGCGAGGAGCACCCCACGATCATTTAGACGGCAGGCCAGGTGGGTGGTCTTGCCACCGGGCGAGGCGGCCATGTCCAGGACCAGCGGCTGAGCGCCTTTCTGGAGGTCGAACAGCTCCACCGGCAGCATGGAGGCTGCCTCCATGAGGTAGTAAAACCCCTGGCGGTGTTCCAGCGTCCGGCTGGGTTCCACCTGCCATTCCCTGATCTTCCAGCCGGTGCTGCAATAGGGCACGGGTTCGACCAGCCAGCCGTATTCGGCTGCCCAGCCCTGCAGGGCGGAGTTGGGTGCACACTTGAGCGTGTTGGCGCGCAGCGCAGGGGCCAGGGGGCGTTGAATGGCCTGGCTCAGGCTTTCCAGGGCAGGTGCATCTAACAGCCTCATGTAGCGCTCCAGGAGGCCCACGGCGTCCGGGGGATGAGCGCGCTTCTGGCTGGATTTCATCGAGGACAATGATAACTGGAAGGCGGCGCTTGTGCAATCTCAGCGGGGTGGGCAGCGGCTGGCGTAGCCGGATGACAACCCCGCCTGGGGGAAGGAAATGGCGACCCCCGTGATTGCGACGGGCATGCGATGAAGGCGGCGGTGACGATCAAAAAGCGATATGATAAAATCCATTCACCCTTTCCCGGCTTACCAGCAGGGTAACTTTTAAGGTACTGGTTGCATCTAATGGTTGAAGAGAAACGCGACGCCATGTTCTCCCTCGAGGCGCTCAAGGGCGGCAACCGCAGCGAGTTTGCCCGCCTGGTGGAGGCTAATTATCAGCTCATCTACCGCCTGGCGTTCAAGATACTCGGAAACCAGCAAGACGCCGAGGATGCTTTGCAGGAGACGTTCATCAAGGCCTTTCGCTACTTGAAGGACTTCGATGGTCGCTCCAGCATCTCGACCTGGTTATACCGCATCGCCACCAACGAGGCGCTGATGATCCTGCGCAAACACAAGGTGGATATGGTCTCGGTCGACGAACCGCTGGCTGAGGGCGAGGAAGAAAAGGAGCCTTTGCAGATTGTGGATTGGTGCTGCATGCCTGAGGAAGAGTTGATGTCTTCGGAAGCCAAACAGACCCTGGACCGCGCCATCGAGCGCCTGCCGGTGAGCTTGCGCCTGGTGTTCGTCTTGCGGGATATCCAGGGCCTCTCCACCCGCGAGACAGGGGAAGTGCTGGACTTGAGCGATACGGCAGTGAAGACCCGGCTTTCACGCGCTCGCTTGCGCTTGCGCGAGGACCTCTCCGGTTACTTCGGCGACCGCATGATCGCCTTACAGGGGAAAGTGTAGTATGGAACACGAAGAATGCCGCCACCTGTTGGGAGAGCTTTCCGAGTACATCGATGGCACGCTCGAA
This sequence comes from Anaerolineales bacterium, assembly GCA_028687395.1. Taxonomy (GTDB): domain Bacteria; phylum Chloroflexota; class Anaerolineae; order Anaerolineales; family UBA4823; genus JAQUAE01. The sequence continues at coordinate 7,384 of JAQUAE010000061.1, forward strand.
GCTAAATTGTGCGCGGAGATCGAGCGGCACCTGTTGGAATGCGAGCGCTGCCGGGTGGTGGTGGATACCCTGCACAAGACCGTCTATCTGGTGCAAAGCACCGCCAGTGAAGTGCAGGTTCCGCAGGAGGTGCGCCAGCGCCTGTTCAAGCGCCTGGACCTGGATGATTTCGTTCAGAAGTGATGGTGTTGGGGAAAAGGATGCCACCTTTTGCCGCTGGTCGCATCTAATAAGACAGTGCACCATCCTGTGTGCACGCATGCAAAGGCAACCGAGATGAGACGCGCGGAGCAGCCGCATGCCAGCGAACGTTGGCGAGTGGAGACGGGTGAACCCCTGCGGGAGCTCGCCCTGCCAAAGGGCGAAGCCCGCCCAAACACCCCCTCCTCCCCCCAACTGCGTAAGTCCTAAAATTATTGATCCCGCCCCGTGAGGACGGAAGGAGACGAGTTGGTATGAGTGAAAAGTTATTGAATGAAGACATCGCCAGGCAGGTGCAGGAGGCCTTCGGCCAGTTGGCGGAGCCCGTAGAGGTGTTGTATTTTGGGCGTAAAGAGGCGTGCGATTACTGTGACGATACGCAGCAGCTTCTCGAAGAAGTCGTCGCCCTATCGGACAAGCTCAACCTGCAGGTGTACGATCTGGATGAGGACGCCGTGGTGGCCAACCAGTACAAGGTGGACAAGGCGCCAGGAATCGTGCTCGCCGGGCAGGATGGAGAAAAGGTGCAGGATTTCGGCATTCGTTACGCCGGCATCCCCGCCGGGCATGAGTTTTCTTCCCTGATCCAGGGTTTGCTGCTGGTATCCTCGCGCGAGTCGGGCTTGAATTCCGCCACGCGCGATTTCCTGGGGGGATTGACTGAACCGGTGCAACTGCAGGTCTTCGTCACCCCAACCTGCCCGTATTGCCCGCGCGCCGTCATCCTTGCCCACCAGATGGCTCTGGAAAGCCCGCTGGTCGAAGCCGAAATGGTGGAGGCCACCGAGTTCCCCGAGCTCTCCGACCGCTTCGGCGTGAGCGGTGTGCCGCACACGACCATTAACAGCGGCGCCGGCACGGTGATTGGCG
>JAQUAE010000062.1 GCA_028687395.1 Anaerolineales bacterium
ACGCAGGTCAATCTCATCGGCTTATCCAAGGCTGATTATCGCGGCAACCCCAGCACGCTGTGCCAGGGGTGCGGGCACAACTCGATTTCCAGCCAGATCATCGCCGCGTGTTACGAGCTGGACATCCTGCCGGAGGACATTGTCAAGTTCAGTGGCATTGGCTGTTCCAGCAAGAGCCCGTTCTACTTCCTCAACCGTTCCTTCGGCTTCAACGGGTTGCACGGGCGCATGCCTTCCCTGGCAACCGGGGCGCTGTTTGCCGACCACACCCTGAAGGGGTTAGGGGTGAGCGGCGATGGCGACACGGCCAGCATCGGTATGGGCCAGTTCAAGCACGTGGTGCGCCGCAACATGCGCCTGGTGTACATTGTCGAGAACAATGGAGTCTATGGGCTGACCAAGGGCCAGTTCTCGGCTACGGCTGACGAAGGCCTGACCCTGAAGAGCCAGGGCACCAACCTGTACATGCCAGTGGACATCGCCTGGGAGGCGCTGGTGGGGCACGCCACCTTCGTGGCGCGCTCGTTTGCCGGCGACCCCAAGCAGGTGAAGGAGCTGGTCAAGGCGGCCCTCAGCCACAAGGGCGTGGCGGTGCTGGACATCATCAGCCCGTGCGTGACCTTCAACAACCAGGACGAGGCTACCCATTCCTACGTGTGGGGCAAGAACCACGAGGTAGCCCTGCACGAGCTGGCTTACGTGCCGCCAGCCGAGGAAATCTACGTTGATTACGAAGAGGGGGAAGGCAAGGAAGTCATCCTGCACGACGGCTCGGTGGTGGTGCTGAAGAAGCTGGAACGGGATTACGACCCCACGAACCGCGTCGAGGCAATGCGCATCCTGGAGGAAGCCAACCGGGAGAAGTGCCTGATCACCGGGTTGATCTACATCAACACCGAACAGCCCTCCATGGTGGACATCTACAACTTGCCGGACACGGCTCTCAACCGCCTGCCCGAGGGGCGCATCCGCCCGGCGCGGGAAACGATGAAGATGATCAACGACTTGATGTTCTAGACGGAGTATCTTCTGAGCCGTTTGGCTGGGGTCCGGCTGGGGCGGTGGCTTGCCCTTCCGGGCTGCGGTATTTGCGCCAGTAGCGCTGGATGCCCGGTGCGCACATCCAGGTGGGGCTGACCATCTCATAGGCTTCGGCCAACCCTTCGGGCAGGCCGGCCTGCGCGTCGAGCCCTTTCATCCAATCGCTGAAGGCGAGCAGGGCAGCGTCGCTCTCATTGAGGGTGGGCAGGTTGGCCTCCATCCAGCTTTCTAACTTGTCCAGGCTGCGCTCAAGGGTGGCCAGGTGCCAATCGCGGTCGGCGAAGGCGCCGAAGTGGGTGGGGGCGATGTGGGTGAAGGGCGCCCGCTTGAGCGTCTCCAGGCTCAACCTCCATTTTTCGAGGTGAAACTCGGGAGGTGGGGTGGGCAAACGCAGGTGGCGCGTGCCTTGCAGCCGCACGCCACCAACGTCCCCGCTGAAACAGGTATCTGCATAGAGATAACACAGGTGATGGTCGGCGTGGCCCGGCGTATCCAGCGCCATGATCTCCAGGCCGTGCACCTTCACCACCTCACCGTCCTGCATGGCGGAGATCCGCTCCGCTGGGACGGGCAAGAATTCGCCCCACAGGAAATCCATCTGCTCGCCGTACAGGCGGCTGGCGCTAGAGAGCAGCCTGGTGGGGTCGACCATGTGGGCCAGGCCGCGAGGGTGAATGTGAATGTGAGCGCCTTGCCTGGCCAGCCACCCCGCGGCGCCGGCGTGGTCCAGGTGGACGTGGGTCAGGAAGACATCGCTGATCTGCTGGGGGGAAACGCCCAGGGCGGCCAACCCGGCACGCAGGGCGGGCAGGGTGGAACCCGGGCCGGATTCGATCAGCACGCCGCCTTGCGGGTGCGGGATGAAGTAAGCCGCGATCGTCCCCCTGCGACCCAGGAAATGAAGGTCGAGGGTGTGATAAGGAGGTTGGGGCATGAGAGGTTATTTTTTCAAGACGCGACGAACGGTTTCGGGCGTGATTTTATCCACGACGCCCAATTCTACCAGCTTATCGGCCAGCAGGCGTAGGGTCCAGCGCGAGTAGCCTTCAGGGGGGCCGCTGGCGGCCAATTGGTAGAGGAGAGCAGCGGCGCGTTCATCGATTTTGCGTTTTTGGCCGGGGCGGGGATTCTCATGCAGAGCGGTGCGCAACCCTCCGGTCACGTAGCGTTTGCGGATGCGCTCGACGGAAGAGCGGCTGACGTTCAGGGCGGCGGTGATCTCCACGTCCGCCAGGTCTTGGTCCGCTTTGAGCAAGATCATGGCGCGTTTGAACTGGCGAGCTTTGATCAGCCCCCTGGACGTCATCTGGAGGAGCAGCTCACGCTCCTCGTGGGGGAGTTGGATGGTGTACTTCTTGCCGGGCATTTTTTGTTTCTCCTGGTATCAGGAGGATGCAAGAATCATTCCGTCAAAACCAGTGTGGTGTATTATGCGTTATGAAGCAGGGGCAGACACATTCTTTAATCGCATTGGCCGCAAAGACAATTAATTTTGCATGAGTGCAATATAAGACATTTAATATCCCCCATATATGGGGTAACTGCATGATTAAATGAGATATCTTGACTTTATTGGGTTTCTATGATAATTTATACTAACCTGAATAACCCCATTCTATCCATAAGGAGATTGGAAATGACACTCGCCCAAGTTGTCTATCAAATTTCGACGGATTCTGATTTCGCTGCCAAGATGAAGACTGACCCTGAAGGCGCCCTGGCCGAGAAGGGCCTGCAGTTGAGCAAGGAAGAGCAGGCTTTCCTCTCGCGTGGGCTGACCCGGGGCACACACGCCGATGGGACCAAGGTCTCCATGTCCGACGTGGCCTCGCTCTACGTGGGTTGGAGGTAAAGCATCGCCGCCTCGTCGTCGCAAGAGGCAATCAACCGCATCTACAACCGAATACAGCAGCACTGGGAAACGCCCGACGCTGAGGAAGAGTATGTCGCGCTCATGCGTCGGGCGTTGTTCCACAAGCAACAAGAGCTCGCCCAGAACGAGCGCTCGCCTGACGAGTGGATGTTGCTGCCGGGCTTGAGCTGCCAGGCAGCGGGAGGCGAGGCGCCTTGGGCGGACGACATTGCAGCCGGGTGGTTTTTGTTCTATGCGGCTGCGCACATCATGGATGCGGTTGAAGATCACGATGCCCCCGATAGCTGGTGGGAGCAGTTAGGCGCAGGCGGGGCGATCAACGTCGCCTCGGGCATGTTCTTCTCCGCCTCCCTGGCGTTGCATTCACTGGATGAGCAGCATTTGCCAGCCAGCGCTCGTGAGGGGTTGATTGCCGCCTTTTACCGCCAGATGATAACCATGTGCTCCGGCCAGCACATGGACCTGTTTGAAACGCGCCCGCGCCTGGCCAACTACTGGCGCATCGCCGAAAAGAAATCGGGGGTATTCTTCGGCCTGGCTTGCCAGGCGGGCGCGCGGCTGGCCACAGACCAGGAGGAGCGCTTAGAGGGCTTTCGCAAGTATGGCCGCCACTTCGGCATCCTCATCCAGGTGCTGGACGACCTGGAAGAGTGGCGCCTGACCGATTGGGAGACCATCGCGGCGCGCAAGGAAAAATTCCTGCGCTCGCTGCCGGTGGTCTATGCCAGGGAGGTCCTGCGGGCCGGCGAGCGGGAAGAAATCAGCCACAGCAGCGAGACGATGTCAGAGAAGCAAGGTGATTTCCAGCAGGTCCTGCGCCTGGTCGAACAGAGCGGCGCGCCGCTGTACCTGATGACCGAGATCGAGCGGCACACTGCCCAGGCCAGGTTAGGGTTGGATCAAGGCGGCGCGCAGGGCCAAGCGCGGGCGACTCTCGAAACGTTGCTGAACCGCCTGGTCGAGATGAAATAAGCGCGCCAGGATGGCGCCCGTCCCCGCAGGCTTCGCAGCGGGGATGAGCGGCGCGCCTGGGACCGTTGAGCTGAAGCGTTCCTGAAAGCCGCCTGATGGTATACCTGCCGCCAGTCGCGGCTGTGTTGTCGCGCCAGCAGGTGATGAAAACAGCCCCTACCTGTGTTAAAATTGGCGTGACCGCACCAGGGATAGCGCATGAACCTATCCATTGCCTGTAATTGTCGCCGCGTGTTCGTCTATGACAGGGGGAGCCTCGAATATTTTCTCGCCAGTGGTGAACCTGGCTGTGGGTAATAATAAACCAAGCATGCACAACGCTCAGCGCGAGTACTACCAGCAAATCGCTACCTACTATGCCGCTAAGTGCGACGAATACCTGTACGGCGCCAACCGCGCCGCGCTGGCGATTCACGCCGGCTTTACCGACGACGACGTGCAAGATTACGCTGCATCGCTGCAGCATATGAACGCCGTGCTGGCCGAGAGGGCTGCGATCCAACCCGGGGACCGGGTGCTGGACGCCGGCTGCGGCGTGGGAGGCAGCGCCATCTGGCTGGCAAAACACCGCGGAGCCATGGTGGCGGGTATCAGCCTGGTGCAGCGCCAGTTGGAATTCGCCCGCCACTTTTCTCGGGAGGAGGGCGTACTCAGCGAAGTCGATTTCCTGGCGGCGGATTTCACCCACACTCCCTTTACCGGGCAAAGCTTCGATGTCATTTGGGCCATCGAGAGCGCCTGCCACGCTCTGGATAAAGCCGATTTCATCCACGAAGCAGCCCGCTTGCTGAAACCCGGCGGCCGGCTGGTGGTAGCCGACGGCTTCCAAAGCAAGCCACAACTGACAGCCGAGGAGCACGACCTGCTGCATTCCTGGCTTTCCTCCTGGATGGTGCCACACCTGGCCACCCCCGAATCTTTCTTCGCCAGCTTGCGCCAGGCGGGGTTCAAGAAGATCGATTACCAAAACGTCACCGAAAACGTGATGCCCTTTTCCCTGCGGTTGTATCTCTCCGCTCTGCAAGCAAAAGCCGAGGAGAAGCAGGTGGCTGACTGGCGCGATCTGTCCGCTGCCGACCTGGAAGACATCCGCGGACCCCGCGACCAGATGCGCAGCCTGGCGAGCGACATCTGGCAGTATGGCTTCTTCCTGGCGGTCAAGCCGCTGCCAGCCAGGCAGCCGACCGATTGAACGCTGCAACCAAAATGCACCACCACGCTTGACGCGACGCAATTCGACGAACCACGTCAGGACCGGATATCCCACCTCATGTCTGTACAGGCACAGCCGCTCACTATTAAACCCCTGCAAATCTTCCGCGCCGTGCCTTTCCTGGCATCCTTGATCATGCTGCTCTACCTGGCGTGGAGCTTTTGGGTTGTGGCGGATTACCCCGACGATGGCATCCGTGGCCTGGCTCCGAATGGCACAATCAGCGAGGTGGATCCACGCGGCCCTTCGCATGACCAACTGCTCATTGGGGACGTAGTCATCACCATCGATGGCGTGCCTTTGCGCGAAGCCATCCCCGCCTATCCGGGGAAGCAAGCCGGGGATGAGGTGCAGCTCACGATCCAACGCGGCGAGCAGACCGCCAATGTCAACATTCGTCTGGCCAGCCCCAGCTTGTACGAAGTGTTCCGGCGTATCATCCCGCTGGTGGTGGCTCTCATTTTTTTGGTGGTGGGAATGGGCGTGGGGGCGTTTGCGCCGGTGAGCGAAGCCACCAACCTGTGCCTGTTGTTCTGTCTGGGAGTATGCGCCCTGCTGACTACGGGGCAGACCTCCAACATCGGCCCGGTGTGGAACTCGGACCTGTACAACTTCCTGGTATGGATAGTCGGGCCAATATCGGTCCATTTTCACCTTTACTTCCCGCAAAGCGTGAATTTCCGGGGTAAGTTCGTCCTTTTGGGCGGGCTTTACCTGATTGGGCTGCTGGGAGGCGCTCCCTACCTGCTGTGGGGGACGCTGGTCATGCGCTCCAGCGAGTGGTTCCCGATCATCCTGACTGCGTCGCGCCTGTTCCTGGCGTTGAACACGGTCCTGTTCGTCGGTTTGCTTTTCTACTCCTATCGCCACGAGCAGTCGCCGGGGGTGAAGAGCAAGATTCGCATCGTTTTCCTGGGCGGCATCATGAGCGCGCTGCCCTTGTTGACCCTGACCCTTATTCCAGAAGCGTTGTTGCACCGGCCGGTGCAACCTTACGATTTTGCTATCCTGTGGATGGGCATCCTCCCGCTCACCTACGGCTACGCTATCTTTCGCTTCCACCTCATCGAAATCGAATCGCACGTCAACCGCGGCGCCACCCTGATACTGGTCTTCTCCATCCTGGGGGGTATCTACCTGTTCCTGTACACGCTTCTCTACCAGGTGATCCCATTTTCATTTGCCAACGCGCCGCTGCTGAACACCATCCTGGTCATGGTTCTGGCCAGCATCATCGTCCCGGTGTATCGCCAGATGAAGCGCCTGGTGGATACCGTTTTCTACGGCGGTTGGTACGATTACCGGTCAGCCATCACGCAAATCACGCAGGGGTTGGAGAAGATCACCGACCTGCGCTTGCTGGCGGAGACGGTCAGCGAACGGTTGGTGCGCACGCTGCGACTGGAGGATACCTGCGTCTTTCTCAGCGATATTCAGGGTGATTTTTCCATCATCGACGTCGCCCCGCACAATCAGATGGGTGCGGTCAGCCCGCTCGATTTGCCTGCGTTGCCGCGCAGCAGCATGGATTTCCTTTTGAAAGTAGGTGGGACGGAGCGCACCCCTCTGGCGAAGGCGCTGGCCCAGGTGGAACTTTCCCCTGAAGAACAGCAGTTGCTCAACAGCGAGCAGGCGCACCTGTGGATTCCCATTATTGGCCAGGGGGAGCTGAAGGGCTTCCTGGCACTGGGGCCCAAGTACGGCGGAGATATCTTCAGCGCTGAGGACATGGACATCCTGCGGGTGGTGGTGCAGCAGATCGGCGCCATCCTGGAGAATATTCACCTGCTCAACCAGTTGCGCCAGCACGCCTCGGAGCTGGAAGCGCGGGTGGAGGAGCGCACGGCGGAGTTACACGACGCCAAGGAGCGCGTGGAGGCTATCCTGGCCAGCGTGGGGGATGGTGTGATCGTGGTCGACCTGGAGGGGTGCATCCTGGCGGTGAACGCCGCCATGGAAAAACAAAGCGGTTATCGCGGCCCCGACCTGGTGGGCCAGACCCTGGAAAGCCTGTTGGCAAATGAGAACGATCCGCAGATTGTCCAAGATATGAAAGCCGCTCTTGCCAGCGGGGAGGTATGGCAGGGCGAGTTGATCACTTGCCGCAAGAATGGAACGAAGTACGACATCCACCTGACCATTGCCCCCGTGCGCGATCAGAATGGCAACATCGTCAGCTTCGTCGGCAGCCAGCGTGACATCACTCACCAGAAAGAGCTGGATCGCCTGAAGGACATCTTCGTCGCGGACGTGTCCCACGAGTTGCGCACCCCAACCACCAACATCAACCTGTACCTGGAGTTGCTGGAGTTCGCCCCGCCCGAGAAGCACCGCGAGTACCTGCAGGTGATCAAAGAGCAATCTCAGCTCTTGAAACGCCTGGTGGAGGACATCCTGGATCTCTCCCGTTTGGCGATGAACAAGTCCAAGAAGATCGAATTCACCGCCGTCGACCTGAACCTGATTGTTGACCAGGTAGTCACCGCCCATTCACCCCTGGCGGCTGCCACGGGTTTACGCCTGGAATTCACCCCCACGCCGGATATCCCCCCCGTGCGCGGCGAGCAAAGCCAGTTGGCGCGGGTGATCACCAACCTGGTGGCCAATGCCATCCACTACACGCAAAAGGGACAGGTGTCGATACGCACCTTCCAGGATAACGACTACGTCTGCCTGGAAGTGTGCGACACCGGCATGGGGATCGAAGAGGAAGACATTCCCCACATCTTCGAGCGCTTCTACCGCGGCCGCCACGTCCGTCAGACCAAGATTCACGGCACCGGGCTTGGGCTGGCCATCGTCAAGGAGATCGTCGAGCTCCACTCGGGGGACGTGCAGGTCTCCAGCACGTATGGGCAGGGATCCAGCTTCCGGGTAGCCTTACCCGCCTACACCGGCGAGGAGATCGGCGCCTAGTTTTCACAGGGCTCTTTTTTTGGGTATAATCCTGCCACGATGAAATCACGCCTCACGCGCAGGGATTTCTTGAAATTGGGCGGCCTGGCTTTGAGCTCGCTGGCCTTCACCCCCGTCTTTCCGCAATTCGACGAGCTGGGCTACGGTGACCTGGTGCGCGTCGCCATCAAGGAGGTCGACCTGCACAGCCAGCCGAACGACAAGAGCGAAATCATCGGCAAGCGCTACCGCGACCAGTTGGTGAACGTGTACGAGGAGGTGATTTCAGAGGAGGGGCCTTCCTATAACCCCTTGTGGTACCGGGTTTGGGGAGGCTACCTGCACAGCGCTCACCTGCAAAAAGTGAAGGTGCGCCTGAATTCCCCGCTCGAGTAC
>JAQUAE010000063.1 GCA_028687395.1 Anaerolineales bacterium
ATCGATCACCGCGTCGAGCAGGGGCTGCACGCCCTTGTTGCGCAGTGAGGTGCCACAAAAAACCGGCGTGGCCTTCCCGGCAATCACCGCCCGGCGCAACGCCGATTTGAGCTCCTCGACCGAAACCTCTTGCCCCTCCAGGTACTTGACGGTCAACTCCTCGTCGGTCTCGGAGATCTGCTCGATCATCCACTCGCGCTTCTGCTCGGCGAGCTCCTTCAAGTCCTCTGGGACAGGGATGATGACCGGTTCCTTGCCCAGGTCGTCCTCCCAGATGATGGCCTGGCGCTCGATCAGGTCGACCACGCCCTTGAAGGCAGCTTCGTCACCGATCGGCACCTGGAGGGCCACCGGGTTCGCGCCCAGGCGCGCCCGGATAGTTTCGATGGTGCGATCGTACGAGGCGCCGACACGATCCATCTTATTGACGAAACAAATGCGCGGGACGTTATAGCGATCCGCCTGGCGCCAGACCGTCTCGCTTTGCGGCTCCACCCCCTGCACGGCATCGAAGATCACGATGCCGCCGTCCAGGACGCGCAGCGAACGCTGCACTTCGGCGGTAAAGTCGATGTGCCCGGGGGTATCGATGATGTTGACCTGGTATCCCTTCCACTCGGCGGTTACCGCCGCGGAGACGATGGTGATGCCGCGCTCACGCTCCTGCTCCATCCAATCGGTGACGGTCGTGCCGTCATCGACTGAACCGATGCGGTGCGTCTTCCCCGTATAAAAGAGAATCCGCTCGGTCGTCGTGGTCTTGCCCGCGTCGATGTGGGCAATGACGCCGATATTGCGGTAGCGGTCGAGGGGAAGCTGGCGAGCCATCGTGAATACCTGTCAACTGTTCTTCTGCTCAGAAAAGGGAGAATCCTCAGTTGCCCGTCCGGGCTTAGACGCGGTAATGGGAGAAGGCGCGGTTGGCTTCGGCCATCTTGTGCGTCTCATCGCGCTTGCGCATCGCCGCGCCGGTGTTGTTGGCGGCGTCGATGAGCTCGTCGGCCAGTTTTTCGGCGAAGGATTTCCCGGAACGCTCCTTTGCCGCGCCCAGAATCCAGCGCGTCGCCAGGGCGAAGCGCCGGTAAGGGGTGACCTCCATGGGAATCTGGTAGGTGGCGCCGCCCACACGGCGAGGCTTCACTTCCATCGCCGGGGAGACGTTCCTGATGGCATGCTCGAAGACTTCCAAGGCATTGCGCTTGGTGCGCGCTTCGATTAAATCCATAGCGTCGTAAAGGATACCCTGCGCCAGGGATTTCTTGCCGCGGCGCATGAGGCGATTGATGAAGGACTGCACTTCCACGCTCTTGTAACGCACATCCGGCGGGATTCCGGGTTTTTCCGGCTTGTTTCTACGAGACATTCTCTCTCTCCATAAAATAATTCAAAGCTGGGCGTGCCGCGCCGCTGCATGTCGCCCTCGAGGCCGCGCGCAGCGCCACGGACAATCTTAACCTGCTTCTTTGGGACGTTTCGAACCGTACTTGGAACGACCCTGCCGGCGGCTGTCCACGCCGCCAGTATCCAAAGAGCCGCGCACGATGTGGTAACGCACGCCAGGCAGGTCTTTCACACGACCACCGCGCACCAGCACCACGGAGTGCTCCTGCAAGGTGTGCCCCTCGCCGGGGATGTAGGCAGTGACCTCGAGGCCGTTGGACAGGCGCACGCGGGCGATTTTGCGCAAAGCCGAATTCGGCTTTTTGGGCGTCATCGTCCTCACCACGGTGCACACGCCGCGCTTCTGAGGCGCGCCCTTGTCCTGGCGCTGCCGGCGCTGCTTCATCGAATTGAGCGTGTACAACAAAGCCGGCGCTTTGCTCTTCAGTTTCTTCGAACGTCGTCCCTTGCGGACCAGTTGATTGATGGTTGGCACATTCGCCTCCAGGTTAAATAATGCTGATCGATAACAGTTGCTACCCAATAATGGAGGCCATCGCTTGCAATGATGGCCTCGCACGTTTTCCTCAGGAAATGCTGCCTAGCGCGTGAAGATGCGCGAATCCGGTAAAAAGGGCAACGAAAAATGATTTTACCATTTGCATTTTCGAGCGTCAAGGCATATTAATTCAGGATTAATAGCCTAGTACTCATCTCCCAACCCCAAGAGTCCGGTGCCCAATTTCAGAGGCCGGGCACGTTCCTCATCCTTGCCAAATTTGATCACCTCCCCATCGTCGGTGACCGCTTCCACCGCCAGGCCGAGGCTCTGCAGTTCCTTGACCAAAACGCGGAAGGCAGCCGGGATAGAGGGTTCTTCGATGGGCTCACCCTTGACGATAGCTTCGTAGGTCTTGACCCGCCCCTGGACGTCGTCCGACTTCACGGTGAGCATCTCTTGCAAGGTGTAAGCTGCGCCGTAGGCTTCCAGAGCCCAAACTTCCATCTCGCCGAAGCGTTGGCCGCCAAACTGCGCCTTGCCACCCAGCGGCTGTTGCGACACCAGGCTGTATGGACCGGTGGAACGGGCGTGCACTTTATCCTCCACCAGGTGGTGAAGCTTGAGCATGGTCATCACGCCAACCGTCACCGGCTGGTCGTATGGATCGCCACTCTTACCGTCCCGCAGGTATTGCTTTCCGAGGATCGGTAATGGGTCGCCGCTTTCCAAGAGCTTCTCTTCGGCTTTCTGGCGCAGCTTCTCCTCAGAGAGGTTGGCTGCTTTGACGCCCTTGGTTTCCAGCCAGATGCGCAGGCAGGCATTGATAGCTTCCTTGTCCATCTCCTCGCGCTGGGTCAGCGAGACGCCGTTCAACTCGCCGAAGTCGAGGATCTTCTCCGGGTCGTAACCCTTATCACGCAGCCACTCCCTAACCACCGTGCGGCGTGCAAAAACCGGGTCGGAGACGATCTGGTAGATGTCGTAGCCGCGGTCCCTTAGCCACTCTTCCAGGTACAGGCGGCGCACCTCGTCGTCGTCGATGATACTCATCGGGTCGTATTCCTGCGATTTCAACCAGCCCCAGGCAAGCTCGCCGATGTAATCCCAGGCACGGTCGACCAGCCAGGCGCGAGCCAGCTCGGCTTCGATTTCGGCTTCGTCGGCGCCATCGAAGACCGGGGAGACGGCGCGAAAGCCCAGGCGGCTGGCCGCCCACCCCAAGTGGGTTTCCAGGACCTGGCCGATGTTCATGCGGCCAGGCACGCCCAGCGGATTCAGGATGATATCCACGGGTGTACCGTCTTCCAGGAAGGGCATATCCTCGATCGACACGACCTTGGAGACGACGCCTTTGTTCCCGTGCCGGCCGGCCATCTTATCCCCAGCGGTGATCTTGCGCCGCTGGGCAACCGAGACGCGCACCATGGTATCCACCCCGGCGGACAGGTCGGCGTTATCGGCGCGGGTGAACACCTTCACCTCTACCACCTTGCCCCGTTCGCCGTGCGGCATGCGCAGGGAGGTATCCTTCACATCCCGGGACTTCTCGCCAAAGATAGCGCGCAGCAAGCGCTCTTCAGGGGTAAGCTCCTTCTCGCCTTTGGGGGAGATCTTACCCACCAGGATGTCGTTAGGGCCGACTTCAGCGCCCACACGAATGATGCCGTTCTCATCCAGGTCCTTGATGGCCTCTTCACCGACGTTGGGGATGTCGCGGGTGATCTCCTCCGGGCCAAGGCGGGTATCCCTCGACTCGATCTCATGTTTTTCGATGTGCACCGAGGTAAAGTAGTCCTCCTGCACTAGGCGTTCGGAGATCAAGATGGCGTCTTCGTAATTGCCGCCCTCCCAGGAGATGAAGGCTACGGTGACGTTTTGACCGAGAGCCAGCTCGCCGTTCACGGTCGAGGAGGAATCGGCGATGACGTCGCCTTTGCGCACGCGCTGGCCTTTGACCACCGCCGGGCGCTGGTCAATGCACGTGCTTTGGTTAGAACGTTGGTATTTACGCAACAAGTAAGTTTTGATCTTCCCCTCGGTGTCGCGCAGGACGACGCTCTTCCCGGTGACCGAGACCACCTCGCCTTCGATCTCCGAAAGCACCACCTGGCCGGAGTCGACTGCCGCGTTGTATTCCATGCCAGTGGACACCTGGGGGATATCCGGGCGCAGCAGAGGCACGGCTTGCGCTTGCATGTTGGATCCCATCAGGGCGCGGTTGGCGTCATCGTGCTCCAGGAAGGGGATGAGCGCGGCGCTGATGCCCACGATCTGGTGCGGGGCCACGTCCATGTATTCTATGCTGGTCTGCGGCGAAAAGATGAAGGAGTTGTGGAAGCGCGAGGAGATGCGCGTGCGCACGAATTCGTGATGCTCGTTGAGTGGCGTGTTCGCCTGGGCAATCACGTAACGGTCCTCGACGTCCGCGGATAGGTATTCGACGTCCTCAGAAATGAAGGGGACGATGGGCACGTTTTCCAGCTTCAGCTTCTTGATCAGCTTGATGTGCTTGGCAGTGATGCGTTCGCCCGCTTTGAGCACGATTTCCCCTCTCTTGGGATCGAGCAGGTCTTCGCGCAGGGCGCGCCCCACCAGGCGCTCATCGTCGGGCACCATCGCCCGGTAGACCCTGCGGTAAGGCGTCTCGATGAAACCATACTCGTTGACGCGGGCGAAGGAGGCCAGGCGGCCAATCAAGCCGATGTTCGGTCCTTCGGGGGTCTCGATGGGGCAGATGCGCCCGTAGTGCGAGTGGTGGACGTCGCGCACGTCAAAGCCGGCGCGTTCACGGCGCAAGCCGCCGGGACCGAGGGCAGAGAGGGTGCGCTTATGGCGCAATTCGGCCAGCGGGTTGGTCTGGTCCATGAATTGGGATAGCTGGCTGGAGCCAAAGAATTCGCGCAGCGCGGCCACCACAGGGCGGATGTTGATCAGGGTGATGGGGGAGAGCTGTTCCTGGTCGCGGATCGACATGCGCTCCTTGATCACGCGTTCCATGCGCCGCAAGCCGATACGCAGCTTGTTCTGGATCAGCTCACCGACGGTCTTCGCCCGGCGGTTGCCGAGGTGGTCGATATCATCAGCCATCTCGGTGCCGTTGTTGATCATGATCATGCGCCGCACCAGGCGGACGATGTCCCATTTGGTCACCGTGCGATGACTGATGGGGACGATGCCGTGCAGGTCCAGTTTCTGGTTCAGCTTGTAGCGACCTACCCGCTCCAGGTCGTAATGACGCTGGTCGAACAACTGTTGTTCGAGGAACTCGCGGGCGTTGTCCAGCGTGGCCGGGTCGCCGGGGCGCATACGCTTGAAGAACTCCAGCAAGGCAGCCTCAGCGATGGTCACATTGTGTGAAAGGTCCCATTCGGGTTCCTGCGCAAAGGAGGTGGCGATGAACATGCGGTCGGGATTGTTATCGATATCTCCGAAGAGCTGCAGCAGCTCCTCGTCCTTGCCCTCCTTGATGGGCGAATCGGGCAAGCCGTCGGTGACCGCCGCCAGGGCGCGCAAGAAGATGGTGATGGGAATGGTGCGCTTGCGGTTGAAGCGCAGGGTCAGGTAATCACTCTTGCGCGTCTCGAACTCCATCCACGCCCCGCGATCGGGAATCAGCTTAGCCATCGCCAGGGGGCGACCGGTGGAACGGTCCAACGGCGCTTCGAAATACACGCCCGGCGAGCGGATGAGCTGCGAAACCACGACACGCTCGGTGCCATTGATGATGAAGGTGCCCTTCTCAGTCATCTCCGGAAAATCGCCCAGGAAGATGTCCTGCTTGATCGGTTCGGGCACATCCGGCCCGGCAAGCAAAACACTCACGTTGAGCGGCGAGGCGTAGGTCAGGTCCCGCTCGACGCACTCTTCGATAGAGTGCTTGGGCTCGCCGAACCAAAAGCTCAGATCCCATTCAGCAATGTCCTTGTTGCGGCTGGGGAAGTACAGCTTCATCCCCTTGTTGTAGGACTCGATGGGGGAAATTTCGTGGAACAGGTCTGCCAGCCCCTCGGATTTCAAGCGCTTGAACGACTCGATTTGGACCTCGATCAGATCGGGCAACTCTAGCTTTACATCGATGCGCGCATATGACTTGCTTTGCGGAGCACTCGCCATAGATGATTCTCCTGTGCAACTATTCCTCGACACACACAAAAGCGTAAAACGGCCAGCCTTTTATGCTCACCACCCTGATTGTCCACGCAGTCGTTTTACGCTCGTTATTCAAAGACCGATTTTTTACCAACACAACAGACGCCTGATAGACAAAAGTGAATTATATCCATTTATTTTCATTGCGTCAAGAAAAATATGGGACAGTTTTTATCAAAATGCGGCCTGAAGTGCTTAATGGAGGTCTCTGCATATTAACAACCGGTATATTTGATAGAATGGTGCCATGCACAACCAAACGTCGCCGCTCCCTTATCGCTCCGGGTTCGTCACTGTGGTGGGCCGCCCCAACGTGGGTAAATCGACGTTGATCAATGCCCTGCTGAAACAAAAAATCGCCGCGGTTTCACCCCGCCCACAAACCACGCGCATCACTCAATTTGGCATTCTCACCCGCCGGGAGGCCCAGATCATCTTCATCGACACGCCCGGCGTCCACCACCCGCGGCACAAGCTCGGCGAGAAGATGAACGAGAAGGCACTGCAAACGCTGGAAGAGTGCGACCTGATCCTGCTCCTGGTCGACGCCAGCCTCCCGCCGGATGAGGACGACCGCCTGCTCGCCGCTCACCTGGCCAGCTTACACCACCCGGCGCGGATCCTCCTTGTCTTGAACAAAGTGGATCTGCTCAACCACGACGAGCGGGGGGGGCGCGCCAAAGCCTTTGCCGAACTGGCTCCCGGAGCCGAAAGCATCCAAATCTCGGCCATCCGCCGTGAGAACCTGGAAGCTCTCACCGACCTGATCGCCAGCCATCTGCCCGAACATCCTCCCTTCTTCCCTGAAGAGCAGCTCACCGACCTCTACGAGCGCGACCTGGCGGGCGACCTGATTCGCGAAGCCGCGCTGCGCCTGTTGCGCGACGAGGTGCCGCACGGCATCGCTGTGCGTCTGGACCAGTACACCGAGCGCGGCGAAGGAGGCGCCTATATCGAAGCTACACTGTTTGTCGAGCGCGAATCACATAAGGGCATCGTCATCGGTCAGGGCGGCGCCATGTTGAAGCAAATCGGCTCCCTCGCCCGCAAGGAGATCGAGGAGATGAGCGGGCGAAAGGTGTATCTCCACCTGCGGGTGAAGGTGCGCAAGAACTGGCGCAACGACGAAAAGGTGTTGCGTTGGTTCGGCTATTCGTGAGCCAGACCAGGAGGGAGAAATGCCAGCCAGCTATTTGATCATCCCATTCGCTGTGGCAGTATTGGATTGGATCGCGGTTGCCAAAGACTGGAAGCGGGTGGAGTACCTGGCCAAGCCATTGGTCATGCTTTTCCTCCTGGTCTGGTTGTGGTCCGTCGGTGGAACGCACGGCTGGCTGGCCTGGTTCACGCTGGGGATTGCATTTTCCTTAATAGGAGATGTTTTTCTCATGCTACCCGCAGCGTTCTTCGTCGCTGGATTGGCTGCCTTCCTGGTCGCCCAGCTCAACTACGTAGTGGGCTTCAACCCCACGCTGCCTCCCCTGCACCTGGCCAGCCTGATATTGGTCGTTCCGGTAGCCCTGATCGCCGGGCGCACCGAACGTATCCTGGCGCGCAGTCTGAGGGCCTCCGGCCAAAAGGGCCTGCTCCTGCCAGTGCGAGCCTACCTGGTGGCCATCAGCCTGATGTTGCTTTCCGCCCTGCTTACCCTGATACGGCCCGAATGGTCAGCACCAGCCGCCCTTCTGGTTAGCCTGGGCGGAATCTCCTTCTTCGTCTCGGATAGCCTGCTGGCGTGGCGCCGGTTCGTCGCCCCGCTGCCCATAGGCCAGGTTGGCGTAATGGTTACCTACCACCTGGCCCAGTTGTGCCTGGTGTGGGGCGCGGCCATTCAATATTCAAATTAAAGATAAAACCTCTCTGCGTAAAAAAACCAGGTGCTGTTCCCTATGAACTGGACTGCCGCTCTCAGGGGGTGTTGTCAGCAGTTGCCCAACCACAGGCCGTTTCGACTCAAGATCGCAGCAGTTGCCACTCTTGAACGCAGCGAAGAGCCCTCCGGGTGGAGGAGGCGGGATAGCAGCGACAGTCAAACTGTTGCTGAACTTGAGAAGGGGTAAGTGGGACCAGGCGGCGACAGGAACACTTTTTTGTGAGACTCCTACTGCAATAGCTATTCCTTCGTCACCGATTCATCGCTGGCTGGCTTGGCCGGTTCAGACTCAGCCGCGGGGAACCATCCGGGTGGGAGAGGCGCGTCTGGCGGAAGCGGGGCGGCAGGCACGAGCGGCGGATAAGCTTGCGTCCCGAAGCGAGAGAGGATAACCGCGCCCAGGGCAACCACACCCACCAACGCAGGCACGATCCATCCGATGCAGGGAATCAGGGCTGCAGCGCCGTCCA
>JAQUAE010000064.1 GCA_028687395.1 Anaerolineales bacterium
CCGGTCAACAACGTGGCGGCGAACTTTCTCTCTTCCGTGCTGGTAGCCCAGGCGGCTGCGGTTTGCGTAGTATGGATCTTCTTGGCTTTGGCTTTGGCGGTCCTCTCGGCCTGCAGGGTGGCCTGGGCGTCAGCCGTCGAAATAGCTTTGGCGGTTTGGCGCGCTGCCTGGGTGGCGGTGATCTGTTCCGACGGCGTGGTAGTAGCGGCCACAGTCGGCGTCTCTGTGGCTGTCCCCTGCGAGCTACAAGCGGCGACAAGAACGCTCAGGGCGATCAATAGACTAAGGTGATTTTGGACTCTCATCATCTCCTCCTAGAAAGTGACCATATATCGGCTTAGCCTGGTCGGCGTCGGGCGCCGCTCCTCCTAACACACGGATGCTTTCCAGCCCCTGGAGCTCTGGTTGCGTTGCGAGGTTGGATGGAAGGCTGGGTCGAGGGGATGGGTTGGGCACACCCAAGGTCCAGTGATGTGCGCAGAAATCCCCTCGACGCGCCTCGGGCGGCGTGCAGCCCCTGTGTGCCAATGTTGGACGTGGCGACATGGGCGCAGCGCTGGATTGTGGTGACGGTGTAGGCTGTTACGCCTGCCCGGGCAGCCCGGGAGGGCGCTCTGGCGGCATTGTTCCCCATATAATGGCATTTTATCATATCCTGTCCCCCGCCTCCCGCCTGCTATCCTGAGAGCAGGGGTGGCCTCCGCCGCCGGTTGACTCTCAGGTCTGGGCCCGGGTGCGCGGTGGGGCCATGGGATGGCGTTAATGTGAACGAGCTTCGCCTGCCAAGACGGCAGGCGAAGCCGGACTGCTGGGGTTTAAATGCTGAAAGGGATTCCAGGCCGCGCGCGAGGGTGGCGCGTCACCCGGCGGGCAGGCGCGCCAGGCCCTCCTCTAGGATGCCCAGCGCCTGGTCGATGTGCTCGGCTTCGACGATCAGCGGGGGAATGAAGCGCACTACCTGTCCGTAGGTGCCAGCCATATAAGCCACCAGGCCGCGTTCCAGGCTCATCTCGAGCAGCTTCATCGCCGCCTTGGGGTTGGGCTTCTTCTCCTCTCCGGGAAAGACCATCTCCATGGCCAGCATCAACCCCGCGCCGCGCACTTCCCCGATCAGTGGGTATTTGCTCTGCAGGCTGCGCAAGCCTTGCATGAAGCGCGCCCCCATCTCGCGGCAGTGGCTCAACAGGTCCTCGTCCCGGATCACCTGCAAGGTAGCCACCCCTGCTGCGCAGCTCACCGGGTTGCCGCCAAAGGTAGTGCCGTGCGCGCCGGCTGTCCACTGGCTCATCAGCTTGCGGCTGGCCACCGTGGCGCCCAGGGGGAAGCCGGAGGCGATGCCCTTGGCGATCGCCATGATATCCGGCTGCACGCCGAAAAGCTGGCTGGCAAACATCTGGCCGGTGCGCCCGAATCCGCTTTGTACCTCGTCGATGATCAGGTAGATGCCGTGTTCGTCGCATAAACTGCGCAACGACGCCAGGAAGTCCTCCGGCGGCACAATGTATCCGCCCTCGCCCTGGATAGGCTCGACCAGGAAGGCCGCCACCTGGCTGGGAGGAATCTGGTGCTGGAAGATGCGCTGGATGCCCTGCAGCGTCCACTCCAGGGCGGCTTCAGGGGTGCTTCCCAACGGGCAGCGGAAGGTGTACGGGTAGGGCGCGAAATACACCCCCGGGACGAAGGGCTCGTAGTGGTCCCGATATTTGGATTTGACCGAGGTCACCGAGGCCGCCCCGTATGAGCGGCCGTGAAAACCACCTTCGAAAGCGATGATGCCTGGGCGGCGCGAGACATAGCGCGCCAGTTTGATCGCCCCCTCCACGGCTTCGGCGCCGCTGTTGCCAAAAAAGAACATGTCCATCTTGGGCGGCAGCACCTCGGTGAGCGCTTCGCACAGCTCCAGCAGGGACTGGTGAATGGTGACGCCCACCGCGCTGTGGATCATTGCCTGGAGCTGTTGGGTGGCTGCGGCGACCACCCGCGGGTGGCAGTGCCCGATGTTGGTCACCCCGATGCCTGAGGTGAAATCCAGGTAGCGCTTGCCATCGGCCGCGTACAGGTAGACCCCCTCTGCTTTCAGGACGGGAAGTTTTGGCCAGTCCTCCGCCAGGCTTGGAGCCAAGACTCGAGGGACCCTCCTGGCCATGTGCAGCAGTACTTGTTCAGGTTTCATCTTTCGCCCTCCTGTGGGAATGAGATAGATGGTTGGATTCCAGATCCGGCCTGTTCCGGCTCGCAATGATTTCTATCAGTCTCGTTTCAGCCAGCGCTCCAGCCCATCGGGAGCGCGGTGATTTTGCAGGGCGTCCAGCAGTTGGTCGGGGTCGCTGGCGTGGGTGAACAAGGCGCGGTGCTCGTCGTAAATGAATCCCTCCTGGTGGATGTGTTCGACCAGCGCCAGGAGCGGGTCGTAGTAGCCCTCTACGTTGAGCAAACCAACCGGTTTGCGGTGCAGGCCAATCTGCGCCCAGGTGAGCACCTCGAACAATTCTTCCAGCGTGCCATAACCGCCGGGAAGGGCAATGAAGGCGTCGGCCAGTTCGACCAGGCGCGCCTTGCGTTGGTGAATGGTGTCCACCACCTCCAGGCGGCTCAGGCTGCTATGCGCCAGTCGTGGGGTGTTGAAGTAACCCGGGATGACCCCCACGACCTCGCCACCGGCTTGCAGGGCGCCGTCCGCCAGCGCGCCCATCAACCCGGTGCTCCCCGCGCCGTAAACGATCCGCATGCCGCGCAGGGCGATTGCCGCGCCCATCTTCCGGGCGGCGGTGGTGTAAACCGGGCGCATGTGGTCGGATGAACCGCAGTAGACGCAAACGCTGCGCAAGGTGAATTCGCTCATACGAAGTGGGCGGCTTGCGTGGCTGGCAGGCCGTTGTGGGGGAATTCTAACATAGCTGGGGGCGCTGAGCGGCCGGGGGCGAAAATATGCTACAATATCGGCGCGATGGACGAGCACCGCGAAGGCCCCCTTATGCGCCGAAACCCCTTGACCGCCGGCGAACACCGCCGCCAGGTCTGGTGGCAGATCAGCCTCCCAATCCTCGTCGGCGCTTCGGTCATCCTGGCTCTGGGCATGTTTGTCTTGCAGGCCGGGCAGGGCGGAGCGCTGCAATTGGGTCAGTGGGCGCATGCCTCGCTGATTATGCTGCTGATTCCGCTGATTGCCTTGGCCTTGTTGGCGTCGCTTGCGGTTGGCGCCTTGATTGTGGTGATGGTGCGGCTGATTGGCGTCATCCCACCCTACGCGCGCCGGGCGCAGGCGACCCTCGGGCGCGTGGAAAGGGCTGCCCGGCGAAACGCGGATGCCGCCGCCATGCCGTTCATCCGCCTGCAGGGCTTGTGCGCCGGCTGGCGCGCCTTGTGGCGGCGCCTCCCCTGAGCAAGCGCGGCATTTAGCACCAGTGACAGGAGCGATTCATGGAAGAAGACCTTATGGTGGAGAGCAACTGGAAGGCGAAAGCCCTCGTCGTGGGGGCACTGGTCGGCGCGCTGGTTGGCGTAGGTTCGGCGTACTTGATGATCCAGCGCGCTGAGCGCGAGGATGGCGAGATGCGCATGGGCACCGGCGAGGGAATCAAGCTGGGGCTGCTGGTGCTCGGCTTGCTGCGCCAGGTCTCCCAACTGGGCGAGGGCAAGTGAGCCCTACTCCGCCAAGTGTATTGGTAGCTTACTTACAGGTGAAGTACTCATGGCTGATCTGAAAGCGTTGAAATGCGTCCCCTGCCGGGGCGGCGAGCCACCGCTCGACTCCCTGGAAATTTCCAGGTTGTTGCCCCAGGTGCCGGGCTGGGAACTGGTCCAGGTGGGCGGAGTCCAGCGTTTGCAGCGCACCTTCAAATTCAAGAATTTCGCCCAGGCGCTGACCTTCACCAACCGGGTGGGGGAGCTGGCCGAGGCGGAGGATCACCACCCGGCCTTGCTCACCGAATGGGGGAAGGTCACTGTCACCTGGTGGACGCATAAGATAAGCGGCTTGCACCGCAACGACTTCACCATGGCGGCCAGGACGAGTGCACTGGCCGAAGCCTAGACCCCGCAGCACGCCAAGCTAATACCGGCTGGGTGATTCCAGCCACGCTCCCGATGGGTGGCCATTGACAAGGGTAAAAATGCGGCGTAAAATATGAACGAACGTTCGTTCATCACGGAGGTGATGATGACCAGTCAAGGGGACTTGCCCCGCGGGGAGAGAACACGCCAGCGCATCCTCAACGCCGCCCAGGATTTGTTCACTCGCCAGGGATATCACGGCACTTCCATGCGCCAGATTGCCAATAAAGCGGGGCTGGCGGTGGCCGGTGTATACAACCACTTCGCCAGCAAGGAAGAGGTCTTCGTGGCTGTCTTCCACGCCAATCACCCCATCCACGAGTTCATCCCCGCCCTGGAGAAATTCAAC
The DNA here is from genome assembly GCA_028687395.1 of Anaerolineales bacterium. GTDB lineage: Bacteria > Chloroflexota > Anaerolineae > Anaerolineales > UBA4823 > JAQUAE01. The sequence goes on from JAQUAE010000064.1 coordinate 4,403, forward strand.
AGCGAGGACGTCGAAGCGTTCATCGCCGAGGCGGTCGAGCTGATGACCGGCGCCCTGGAAAAGCGACCTCAATTCTTGAATCTGTTGTTCATCGAAGTGGTCGAGTTTTCCAACGTTCATGTTGGGGATATCTTCATGGACGTTTACCCGACCATCATCGCCGTTGTGCAGCGCGTTCAGGCGAAGAACCGCGATCGTTTGAAACCTTACCCTCTGCCCATCCTGGCGCGCATGTTCATGGCCGTGTTCTTTTCCTATTATTTATCCGAGGTGCTTTTCGCTCCCAAGGCGCCACCGGATTTCAAGCAGAACGCCAAGCATTATTTCCTGGACGTGTTCCTGCGTGGCATTCTGCAGCAGCCTTGAAGCGGCAGCCAGTATACGGAGAGGTTATGTTCAATTCCCGCTTGGTCTCCCTCATCCGCAAGGAGTTCATCCAGATTCGCCGCGACCCACGCATCCTGATCCTGGTGATCATCCTGCCAGTGATGCAATTGCTCCTCCTGGGGTACTCGGCAACCAACGACGTGCGCAACGTTCCGCTGGCCGTCTTCGACCAGGACCGCGGCTCGGCGGCGCGGGCGCTGCTCGATGCTTATCGCGCCGCGGATTATTTTAAACTGGCATACGAAGTCGATTCCGAGCAGGAGCTGCGCAAGATGATCGACGCTGGCCGGGCGCGCGCCGGGCTGGTGATTCCGCCGGGGTACAGCGACGCGGTGCTGGGAGGAGGCTCAGCGCAGGTGGCCTTTGTCCTGGATGGCAGCGACCCCACCGTGGCTTCCACCGCGCTCTCGGCAGCCAAGCTGATTGGGCAAGAACATGCCACGCAGATTATGGCTGAACGCCTGGCGCGCCGCGGCCAGCCCTTTCTGGTGCAGGCCCCCGTCGACGTGCGCACCCAGGTGTGGTACAACCCCGACCTGGTCAGCGCGTACTTCATGATCCCGGGTGTGATCGGCATGATTCTCTACGCTTTAACATCGATACTGACTGCCACTGCCATCGTGCGTGAGCGAGAGCGGGGCACGATCGAGCAGTTGATTGTTACCCCGATCCGCCCCTGGGAGTTGATTGTGGGCAAGTTGCTACCCTACGTCATTCTGGCGATCCTTAATACGCTGGAAGTGCTGGCGCTCGGCCACTACTTGTTCGGCGTGCCCATCCGCGGTGACCTGGGGATGATCGTGGTTTTATCCGGACTATTTTTGCTCTCCAGCCTGGGCATGGGCTTGCTGGCCTCTACCATCGCCAACACGCAGCAGGAAGCCATGCTCACCGTGTGGATGACCTTGCTGCCCAGCATCTTCCTTTCCGGCTTCTTCTTTCCCCTGGAGGCCATGCCGCGCGTGCTGCAATGGATTTCGTACCTCTTTCCCCTGCGCTACTACCTGGTGATCATCCGTTCGATGATGCTCAAGGGGGGCGGGGTGCAATCTTTCCCGAATGAAGTTCTGGCGCTGACCCTCTTCGGCGTAGCCATCATGGTGGCAGCCACGCGCCGTTTCCGTAAGCGCCTGGATTAACTGTTTCCAAGGCTCGTACCCTCTCTCAGGAGATTTCCTATGCTATTGAACAAGATAACCAAGATAAAAGACAAGCGCTGGCTCATCCCGCTGGTTGTCGTGCTGCTGGCATTGCTCGGGGTGGGCATTGCTGTGGCGCGCGGCCTGGCCAGGTCGAACGGTGGGTTGACCGCCTCTGGCACGGTCGAAGCGGTGGAGGTGCTGGTCTCCCCCGAGATCGCTGGCAGGGTGCTGGAGGTGCTGGTCGAGAAGGGGGAGGCGGTGGGGGCTGGCGAGGCGGTCCTACGCCTGGAAGACGACCTGCTCCAGACACTGCGCCAGAAGGCCGAAGCCGCATTGGAGACAGCGCGAGCCAACCTGTCGGCCGCGCAGATTGGCCTGGAGGTGAGCCAGGCCGCGCTGCAAGCTGCCCAGGCCAGCGAAGAGGTGATTAGCGGTAACGCCCAGGCCGAGCTGCTTGCCGCCCAGGAGGCGCTGGATGACTTGCACAAGAACATCGACGTCGCCCGGGCGGAGGTCGCGCTGGCCATCTCAGTCGCCAACCGCGCCGTGTACGAGGCGGATTACTACTACGAGAATTTCTCTGTGCCTGAGAACCAGGCGCGCTACACTGCCGAGGAGGGCGCGATCGAGATGAAGAAGCGTCTGGACCGGGCGCGCCAGCAGTTCGAGCCCTATAAGAACGCGGCCAGCACCGATTCGACCCGCATTGACCTGAAAGAGGCTGTGGACGAAGCCCAGGCGGATTACAACACCGCCGTGCGGCGCCTGGAATACCAGGTGGCTTTAGAGCGGGCCGAAGCTGGCCTGGCCCAGGCGCAGCGCGAGCAGGAAAAGCTCGCCGCTGGGCCGGCCCCCAACCAGGTGGCCATCCTCGAAGCCCGCATCCAGGCTGCGCAGGCATTGCCTGAGCAGGCACGCGCGGCTACTCAGCAAGCCCGCCTGGCCGTAGAGCAGGCGCAGGCGCGCCAGGAGCAATCCCTGGCGGCGGTGGTGCAGGCCAGCGCCGAACTGGATTGGGTCAACGCCCAACTTGACAAGCTGGTGCTTTACGCTCCTATCTCAGGTGTCGTGCTCAGCCGGGACATCGAGCCCGGTGAGGTGATCCAACCCGGCGTGCCGGTCATATCCATTGGCCAACTCGACCGCCTGACCATCACCGTCTACGTTCCCGAAGATCTGTACGGGAAAATCAAGCTGGGGATGAAGGCCCGTGTGTTGGTGGATTCCTTCCCAGGCGAAAGCTTCGCCGCCTCCGTGGTGCACATTGCGGATAAAGCCGAGTTCACCCCGCGCAACGTGCAAACAGTGGAAGGCAGGCGCACCACCGTATTTGCCGTCGAGTTGAGCGTGCAGGACCCGCAAGGGAAGCTGAAGCCGGGGATGCCCGCCGACGTGCAGTTCGGCCGGTAGGTAGGGGCGACAGGCGTGAACGGGTTGGTTGAGGCTATCAACTTGAGTAAATCCTTCGGCGCTGTGCAGGCGGTGGCCGGGTTGAGCCTGCGGGTGGCTGCCGGGGAGATTTATGGCCTGGTCGGGCCGGATGGCGCTGGCAAGACCACCACGCTGCGCCTGCTGTGTGGGGTGCTGTGCGCCGACGCCGGGGAGGCGCGCATCCATGGCTTCGACATCTTCACCCAGACCGACCAGGCGCGCGCCTGTATCGGCTACCTGCCCCAGCGCTTCTCGCTCTACGAAGAGCTGACCGTTATGGAAAACATCCGTTTCTTCGCCGAGGCGCGCGGCCTGGCGTCCACCGAGTGGTTGCCGCGCTGCACGCAAATCCTGGAATTTGTCGGGTTGGAGGCGTTTGCCAGCCGCAGGGCGGGGCAGCTCTCGGGAGGCATGAAGCAGAAGCTGGGCCTGGCGGCTGCCTTGGTGCACCAGCCGCAGCTCTTGCTGCTGGATGAGCCTACCACCGGCGTCGACCCGGTGACCCGCCAGGATTTCTGGCGCCTGATCATCCGCCTGGCGGCGGGCGGGCAGGTGGCAGTGCTGGTCAGTACCCCTTATATGGACGAAGCGGCGCGCTGCACCCGGGTGGGTTTCATGCAAGCCGGGCGCCTGATCGTCGAAGACGCTCCGGGAGAGCTGCAGGTTACCCTGAGGGGGCGCGTGCTGGAGCTTTGCGGAGAACCGATGCGCGACCTGCGCAAGCTGGCGTTGGGCGATCCGGCAGTTGAAAACGTGCAGATGTTTGGCGACCGGATGCACTTGCGGGTGGGCAAGGGCCAGGCGCGCCAGGTGATCAAGCGCCTCAAGGGCGTCTCAACTTCCGCCGGGGTAACTATCGCCCACCTGCGCCCGGTGCAACCCGGCCTGGAGGACGTCTTCATTGCCCTGATGGAGGCGCGCCATGCTTGAGCCGGTCGTCGTG
>JAQUAE010000065.1 GCA_028687395.1 Anaerolineales bacterium
CGTGGCTAGATGCGGTAGCGTGGCTAGATGCGGTAGCGTGGCTAGATGCGGTAGCGTGGCTAGATGCGGTAGCGTGGCTAGATGCGGTAGCGTGGCTAGATGCGGTAGCGTGGCTAGATGCGGTAGCATGGCTAGATGCGGTAGCATGGCTACCGCAATCCTTATGGCAGGTAGTTCCAGGGGTTGACTTTGGTGCCGCTGTACATCATCTCGAAGTGCAGGTGGGAGCCGGAGGAGCGACCGGTGCTGCCGATGGCGCCGATCAGGTTGCCCTGCCAGACGCTCTGACCACAACCGACGGAGATCGAGCTCAGATGGGCGTACAGGGTCTGCCAACCATTGCCGTGGTTGACGACGATGGTGTTGCCGTAACCCCAATCGTTCCAACCTGCGTACACCACGACGCCATTGTCCACTACGTAGACTGGGTCGCCTTCGTTACCGTCGATATCGATGCCGGAGTGGTTTGCCTCGGGGGTGTAATCGAAGCCGGAGAGGAAGTGGTTGTTGGCGGGCCAGATGAACAGGCCGACGCCGATGGCGCCATCCGCCACGGCTTCGCACGCCCCCGGGCCGAGCACCTTGGCCACGCCGGGGTTATCGCGTGGGATCTCGGGCGCGCTCCAGGTGACGAAGGCGCGCTTGCCACCAGGCACCACCAGCCAGGTGCCGGGGGGGATATTGGGGTGGGCATAATCGCCGATCGTGGTGGAATCAAGCTTGTTTCCCGGCCAGTTGACGATGTCCTCCGGGCGCACGCCGAAGAAATCGGCCACGCCATTCAGCCCATCGCCGGTCTGCCATTTGTGATAGGTGCCATCCACCGGCAGGATGTTCAACACCTGGTCGGGAAGCAAGTTGTGGGGGTTGTCGCCCAGGGTGTACTGGTTGGCCCACAGGATGGTCTCGGGGCGCAAGCTGAACTTCTCGGCGATGCCGAAGAGAGTGTCGCCCGCCTGGACCGTGTATTGGGTTACCTCGAAGCGCGACCGGGAGGGCAGGTTGGTATGCAGCAAGTTGAGGCGGGGGATGCCACTATTGAAGGCCTGACCGGTCTCGTAATTGGGCAACTGGGGAGGCATGGGGATGGGCGTCGGGGTGGGCAGGGAAGCCGCCAGAGCCGGGTTGCTGTCAGGTGAAATGACGTAGTAGGCGTACAGTTGGGGCACGGCCCAGATGATGCCCAGCACCAGGACAAGCAAGAGCAAGTCGGTACCCAGCTTCAGGACAGGCTCAGCCAGGCCGGCGCGGTTTAAGGCTTCCCAGGCTTGCAGGAGACGATTTTGGGAGTCGGTTGTGCGCTCAACAGGGGAGGCGATGCCAAGCGGGTTCCGGTTCAGGTTGCCAGGGGGCAACTCATCGACCGGGTTGCTGGCGGCTTCAGGCAATGTCATGAGTAAAATCTCTGCGCGGATGATAACATTACCGGGCAGTTTCGTCAAATTTTGAGGATTAGGGGTTGATGAGACCGGCTGCAGCTTCGTGAGCAGCAGTAGCGGGGTCTTTTTGCCCCTTGAGAACCGCCAGCGTGGCTTCCGTGAGGTGAGGGGCAAGAATAGCAAGCACATCCGAGGTCGGGAAAAGGCGGGTGTCGAGGGCAATCTGGTCCAAGGCGGTCGCCAGCGAGGTGTTTTGCCAGGCAGCCAGGGCGCTCGGGCGGGGCGGGAGAACGCCCGCAGCGGCGGTCCAGGCGGTCAGATAATCACTGCTGCTCAAGAACTCGGCCAGTTCGACGCTGAGCTTAAGGTGTTCGGGCAGCGGACTGGCCGTGGCCCACACCCAGCCGGTAGCCAGGGTGGAAGGTTCCCCTGCTGGGGTGAGGAGCGGGGCGACGGTCGAATCAGCCACCAGTTCCTGCAGGTAGAGAGTGGACCACACGACGGTCATTTCGGCGCGCTGGTCGAGGAAAGCCTGCCAGACTTCGTCGAAGCTGGTGAATTGGGTCGTCCAATAGGGGAGGAAGCCGCGCTTTTCCGCCGACTGGTAGAAGGTGAGCACATCCATGAGGGGGCGTTCGAGCAAGGAAGGGCGGCCCTGCTCATCCTGGATAGTTCCGCCCGCCGCCATATAGAGAGCTAGCGTATAGCTGGCGAGCGGGTCGGAAGCGGGGAAGATCAGCGTGCCGGTGCTGCTCAGGGCGGCGGAAAAGTCGACGGGCGGGTTTTGCAGGCTGGCAGGACGGTAAGCCAGGAGCAAGGCGTCGCCGGCAAAGGGCAGGCCGAAGACGCTGTTTTGCACCCGGGCGAGCTGGCGGGCATAATCGTACCAATCGAGGTCGTCCATGGCGCCGGTCTGATCATCCAGCGGGTGAAGCAAACCCTTGATGGCGGCAGCCTCCAGCGTGGAGCGGGGCAGGGCCACCAGGTCGGGCAAGGCGCGGTGGGCGGCGCCGCTGGCAGCGGTGAGCGAATCGAGCAGCCCTCCCGGCCCTTCCATAGCCTTGATGCGCACCTCCAGGCGGACATCCGGGCGGCGACTGGTGAATTCATCCAGGCGGGTTTGCAGCAGGTGCGCGGCTGGCGTGCCAGCCGCGGGATCGAATTGAGGCGGCAGCCAGATGCGCAGCGTTGCTGGCCCGGAGGGAATGGGCGTGGCGTCCGGCGTGGAGGTAGGCACGGCCAGGGCGCCAGGGGCGACTTCCTGGATGGGGGTAGCTGGGGGCTGAGGCGCGGGCAGACACCCGAAAGAGAACAGCAAAACGAGCGCTCCCAGGAGACGCGCCCGCTTTTCCCATGGTTTCACATCCGATCGATGCGGGGGCAGCCAGGTATGCATACAGATTTTTGTGCAGGCGTTACGGCGCAAGCTCGACGGGCGAAGCGAGTGCACCCCAATCCTTGCAGGCTCAGTCGTTTGACAGTTCCACGGGGCGGCTCAATATCTCGACCAGCAGGCGGACGCAAGCCTGCACGTCATTATAATCCACCATCTTGGATTGGGTGTGGGGATGTAACGGCGAGGGCGCGGTTCAGGCGCGCCGCCACGCTTTAGGGCATGGAGACTACCCAGGCGGCTGGTGCCGAGGTCGTCGCAGAGGGGCTGCCAGACGGTTTCCAGGCGGGTGCGGGTGGGCGCCTCGAAACCGGATAGGCCGGGAGTGGATAGTGAGCTTTTCAGGAAGGGAGCCAGGTTAACGGTCATAACCTCATCAACCAGAGAATGGGATTGGAATGAAGGGGCTTCAAGGGCGCCAGGACTCCCGAATGGAGAGGGAGAGGGTGGTGGTCACCGGCGTGCTGAGGGTGGGGGTGGCCTCGGTGGGGGTGGGCGAAGCGGTGACGGTGGGCGTCCAGGTGAAAGTGGGCGTGAACGGGGGGGAGGGGCTGGGCGGGAAGCTGGCTGTGGGCGTGTGCGTTGGAGCCGGCGATGCCGTCGGGCTGGGGGATGGCGTGGCGGTTGGAGTGTGGGTAGCCGTGGCGGTGGGGGTAGGGGTGGAGCCGAAGCCGATGGGCGTGAGGGTCAGGCTGGGCGTGGGCGATTGGGTGATGGTGGGGCTGGCAGTGGGGGTCATGGTGGCCGCGACCTGCCGGCCGCGGCCCGGCGCCTGGCTGACTGCGACCATGCCGAGGCAGTAGCAGGGGATCGTGCTCAAGATGATCCCCAGCAAAGCCAGGCGTATTCGTCTGCGCGTTCCCGGATCGCTATTCAGCATGCTCGCCCTCTAGGACAGACCGATGATAACATTGCGAGGGCGATGTGGCAAGGCAAAACCCAGGCAGGGAGGGGGGCGCGGCTAGATGGGCAGAAGAACAGGCAAACCCCGGGAAAGTGTGAGAAAATTGGGGGCATGATTTGGATTTACCTCTCCCCACACCTGGACGACGTGGCTTTTTCGTGCGGTGGATTGCTCTGGGAACAGGCGCAGCAGGGGGAAACCGTGCAGGGCTGGACGCTGTGCACCGGGGACCCGCCCGAGGGGGTGGAATCCGGGATCGTCTCGGAGCTGCACGCGCGCTGGGGGATGGAGTCGGGGGTGATGGAAGGCCGCCGGCGGGAGGACCGTGCTTCCTGCGCCAGGCTATCGGCGGCGAGTCGCCATTTCGACGTCCCGGATTGCATCTATCGCCTCTCGCCGGTCGACGGCAGGCCGCTGTACCCGAACCGCGAGGCCATCTTTGGGGAAGTGCACGCTGAAGACGAGGCGCTCATCGAACGCCTGCGCACCCGGCTGGAGCAGGATGTTCCCCAGGAGGCAATGGTGGTGTGCCCGTTGGCGCTGGGGAATCACATCGACCACCAAATCACGCGGGCGGCGCTGGAGCGGGCGGGGCGAGCGCGCTGGTATTACGCCGATTACCCCTACGTGCGAGAGCAGCTCGAGGCGCTGGCGAGGCTGGAGCAAGCCGGGTGGACGCCGGTCATCTTCCCAATCGGCGGGGCGGGATTACAGGCCTGGGTGGAAGCGGCAGCGGCGCACGCCTCGCAGATCAGCTCATTCTGGCGAGATGAAGAGGAGTTGCGCGTGGAACTGCGCAGCTACCACCAGCAGGTGGGCGGAATCCGGCTGTGGAGATGCAAAACTGAACACCTGTTCTAATCTTGATTTTCACTGATTCATGTGATAGAATTCGCGCCGCGGCGATAAGGAAGCTGTTTTTTCCTCAACGCCGCATAGTGTTTTGAATTGAACAGTCCAATCCAAAGAATCGCTCCAGGGAGAGTGATTCTATTTATCTTAGCGGAAGAATAGGAACAGTGCTATGTCACCCTCATTCTTGACCAAACAAGGGTACGAAAAACTGCAGGAAGAACTCGAATACCTGCGCACGGTAAAGCGCCAGGAAGTCGCTGAGCGCCTGCACGAGGCCATCGAGGGCGGCGAGCTGATCGAGGACGCGGAATACGAAGCTGCCAAGAACGAGCAGGCGTTCGTGGAGGGGCGCATCCAGGAGCTGGAAGCGTTGCTGGCCAACGCCCGGGTGATCGAAGAAACGGGCAAGATGGACGTGGTGCAGGTGGGCGCAACGGTGACGATCCAGGAAGACGGCAACGACAAGGAGGTGTACACCATCGTCGGGCCGGTGGAAGCCAACCCGCGCTGCGGACGCATCTCGAACGAATCGCCGCTGGGGCGGGCGCTGATGGATCACAAGGCGGGGGACCGGGTGAAAGTGGACGCGCCGAACGGCTCCTTCTACGTTAAAATCCTGAAGGTCGAGTGACACGGGGGCTTCGTTGCAGCCCCGCGCTGAAGATCCTCGCGCGGGGTTTTTGCTTAATATGGGAGAGTTGATCATGGCCAGGGAGTACACCCACCTCGAACAAAACCGGCTGGAGAAGCTGGAGCGCCTGCGCAGCTTGGGCATAGAGCCCTATCCCACCCGGGCGGAGCGCAGCCACACCAGCCTGGAGGCGATCCAGGCTTTCGAGCAGCGCGAAGCCAGCGGCAAGCCTGAAGGGTTGGAGGTGACGCTAGCTGGCCGGCTGCGCTCGATGCGCACCATGGGCAAGATCACCTTCGCCCACATCGAGGATGGGGCGGGGCGTGTGCAGCTCTTCTTCCGCGCCGACGACGTGGGGCAGGAAGGCCTGGAGCTGTTCAACCGCGAGTTCGACCTGGGCGATTTCATCCAGGCCAGCGGGGAGATGTTCCGCACTCGCACCCAGGAGGTGACGCTGCGCGTGCGCTCCTTCCGCATGCTGGCCAAGGCGATCACCCCACTGCCAGCGGCGAAGGATGAGGTGGTGGACGGGCAGGTGGTACGGCACGCCACCCTGGCCGACCCGGAGAGGCGCTACCGCCAGCGTTACGCCGACCTGGCGATCAACCCGGAGGTGCGCCAGGTGTTCAGGGCGCGAGCAGCCATCGTGCGCGCCCTGCGCGAGTTCCTGGACGCCAGGGATTTCATCGAGGTCGAGACACCTATCCTGCAGCCGATCTACGGCGGCGCGGCGGCGCGGCCCTTCGTTACCCACCACAACCAGTTGAAGCAGCAGCTCTACCTGCGCATCTCCTTCGAGCTGTACCTCAAGCGCCTGCTGGTGGGCAACCTGGAGCGGGTGTACGAGATCGGGCGCGATTTCCGCAACGAGGGCGTCGACCGCACCCACAATCCAGAGTTCACCCAACTCGAGTTTTACGTGGCTTACGCCGACTACCTGCAAGTGATGGAGCTCACCGAGCAGATGGTGGCATACGTAGCAGAGAAGGTGCTGGGCAAGCTGACCCTCACCTACCAGGGCGCGGAGATCAACCTGGCGCCGCCCTGGAAGCGGCTGGCGCTGCGGGATGGCTTGCTGGGAGCGAGCGGCATCGACATCCACGCGCACCCCACGGCGAGCAGCCTGCTGGCCGAGATGCGCAAGATCGGCATGCAAGCAGACGCGCACGCACCGCGCGGCAAGCTGATCGACGCGCTGCTCAGCGAGAAGCTGGAGCCTACCCTGACCCAGCCTACCTTCCTGTACGATTACCCCCGCGACATCTCCCCCCTGGCGAAGAGCAAGCCGGGCGATCCCCAAACGGTGGAGCGCTTCGAGGGCTTCATCGCCGGCATGGAGCTGTGCAACGCCTTCACCGAATTGAACGACCCCCTCGACCAGGAGGCGCGCTTTCTGGAGATGGGGCGGGACTACGGCGCGGATGACGAACAACGCCACCCGATGGACGAGGATTATCTGCGCGCCATGCGCTATGGTATGCCGCCCAACGGCGGTTTCGGGATGGGCATCGATCGCCTGACCATGCTCCTGACCGGCAGCGCCAATATCCGCGAGGTGATCCTCTTCCCGCACCTGCGCGAGCGCGAGGGAGAGCCTTGACAGGCATTCATCCTTGGGTATAATCGCGGCAATTCGGACTGGAGAGACGTACGCGGAGACAAGTACCCCAACCGCCTGGCAGAGAGTTGCCGGCTGGTGCAAGGCAACAGGCACGGTGGGCGAAGTCCCCTCCGCAGGCCGCATCCGGCCAGTCTTCCCCGCAGGGATGGGCGCGTGAGCGCCACGCCCATCGTAAGGGGAACGGGTTTGCCCGTTAGCGCGACAAAGAGGCCATATCCGCACCAAGCGATAGGGCAAACGCAGGTGGCACCACGAGCGCCCCTCTCGTCCTGCACGAGGTGGGCGTTTTATTTTTGCCCTCACTGGCCTGGCTTCCGCGGCAGCCCCCAGCGGGAGGGCAGGCGACGATAAGGAGGCGTGAGATGCTGGACTTGAACCTGATCCGTGAGCAACCCGACCTGGTGCGGGAGACGCTGGTGCGCCGCCAGATGGACCCGGCAGCGGTGGGTAAAATCCTTCTGCTCGATGAGAAACGCCGCGATCTCATCCGGGTTGTTGAAACATATAAAGCTGAGCGCAACGCGGTCTCCAAGGAAATTGGGCAAACGAAAGACCCGGCAAAGCGTCAGGCGCAAATCGAAATGATGCGCCAGGTAGGTGAGCACATAGATAAACTTGACGAGGAATTGCGCGGCGTGGAAAGCCAGCTCGATGGGACGCTGGCCACGGTTCCCAACCTGCTGGACCCGCGCACGCCGCTGGGCAAGGACGAGCGCGACAACGTGGTGGTGCGCACCTCCGGCGAGCCGCCGGCCTTCGCCTTCCAACCCAAGGCTCACTGGGACCTGGGGCCGGAGCTGGGGATCATCAATTTCGAGCAGGGGGTGAAGATCACCGGCTCGCGCTTCTACGTACTGAGCGGGGCAGGGGCGCGCTTGCAGCGGGCGCTGATCTCCTTCATGCTCGACCTGCACAGCCGGCAGGGCTACACGGAAAAATACCCGCCCTTCATGGTGAAGGGCCAGACGCTCTTTGCCGCGGGGCAACTGCCGAAGTTCGCCGACAACCTGTACAAGGACCACGAGGAAGACCTGTGGATGGTGCCGACCGCGGAAGTGCCCCTCACTGGCCTGCACATGGAGGATATTCTCGAGGAAGGCGCCCTGCCGCTGCGCTACACTGCCTATACCCCCTGCTTCCGGCGGGAGAAGATGAGCGCCGGGCGGGACGTGCGCGGCATCAAGCGCGGCCACCAGTTCGACAAGGTGGAGATGTACACCTTTTGCCTTCCGGAGCAATCCAACGCCGAGCTGGAAAAGATGCGCGCCGACGCCGAAGGGACCTGCGCCGAGCTGGGCCTGACCTACCGTGTGCTGCAACTGTGCAGCGGCGACATTGGCTTCGGCTCGGCGATCACCTACGACATCGAGGTGTGGGCACCGGGCTGCGGGGAGTGGCTGGAGGCTTCCTCGGTGTCGAACGTGACCGACTTCCAGGCGCGGCGGGCGAACATCAAGTACCGCCCGGCGGGTGGGGGGCGGGCGCGCTTCGCCCATACCCTGAACG
>JAQUAE010000066.1 GCA_028687395.1 Anaerolineales bacterium
GACGATGGAAGATCCCCATGGCACGTTCCCCTAATCCGGCAGGGAGCCGACTGGCGTCGATCAAGGCCTCGACCTCTGCAAGACGGCGCTCCGGTACATCTCCGGAAACCAGAACTTCGAGGCGCACGGCGCTCAAGCCGCCCTTGAGAATACGCTGGCAGCGCAACTCGAGGCCGGCGAGCCCCAACCCGACCAGCCCTTCCCTGAGCTCCGCCTCCGGAAATCCGGCGTCCAACAGGGCGCCCAGAATCATATCCCCGCTGGCGCCAGAGAAGCAGTCGTCCTCGGCGTTGGTGCCATCTACCAGGCAGGCAAAACCATGCGCCTGGGCGTAGTCCTGCAGGCAGGTAAAGACCACGCGCTTGCAACAATAGCAACGCTCGGGGGTGTTGGCCAGGTAACGCGGGTCGTCGGTTTCGGCGGTGGATAGTAAGACGTGACAGGCGCCGATGATAGCGGCGATTTCCTGGGCTACCTGGCGCTCGGATGACGCCAGGCTGGCAGAAACGGCGGTCACCCCTACGGCGCGCGCGCCGAGCATTGTATGGGCGACCTTGAGCAAGACGGTGCTATCCACACCGCCGGAGAAGGCGACGACCACAGAACCCATCTCGGTCAGCATGGATTGCAGCTTGAGTAGTTTCTCCATGGCAGGAAAGAGGTCGTGAAGCCCCCCGGTCGAAGGCAGCTCTGCTACTGCCTTCGGGCGCCACGATAAGGAAAGTTTACCGTAGGGATGGAGGATGTCAAGTGGTTCCACTGACTTTCATTACCAGGGCAGGTTCCTCAGGCCAAGGAACGCTGAGGAAGAAATGCTGATACAATCCCCACACAGCCTGCACGCCCCGTCCTGAATGAAAGAGGAAGGCGATGAAAAGCGACCCTCTATTCCTCTCCGAGCAGCCTCACCGCCGCTTCAACCCGCTGAGCGGCGAATGGGTGCTGGTCTCCCCACAGCGCACGCAACGCCCCTGGCTGGGGCAGGTGGAAAAAACGGTTATAGAGCGGCTGCCAGCTTACGATCCAGAGTGCTACCTGTGCCCGGGGAACGAACGGGCTGGCGGCGCCCGCAACCCGGCATACACCCACACCTATGTCTTCACCAACGATTTCAGCGCCCTGCTCCCGGAGGTCCCCGCGACGAAGTATGAAGCGCATTCACTGTTGCACGCCAAAGGGGTGCCTGGCACCTGCCGGGTGATCTGCTTCTCGCCACGGCACGACCTGACCCTGCCCGAGATGAGCCGGGAGGAGATTCGCGGCGTGGTGGACGCCTGGAGCGAACAGAGCCGCGAGCTGGGGAACGCCTACCGCTGGGTGCAGGTGTTCGAGAATAAGGGGACCATCATGGGGTGTTCCAACCCGCACCCACACGGGCAGGTGTGGGCGCTGGATGCGTTGCCCAACGAGGCGGCCAAAGAGGAGAGCCACCAACGCGCCTACAGCGCCGAAACCGGCAGGCCGCTGCTGATGGATTACCTGGAGCTGGAGGTGAAGTTATCCGAGCGGGTGGTGGTGGAAAATGAGGGCTGGGTGGCGCTGGCGCCGTTCTGGGCGATCTGGCCCTTCGAGATGCTGCTCCTGCCGCGCCACAAGGTGCTGCGCCTGCACGAGCTGGAGGACGCCGAGAGGGATTCCCTGGCCGACCTGCTCAAGCGCCTGCTCACCCGCTACGACAACCTGTTCGAGGCCTCGTTTCCCTATTCGATGGGCTGGCACGGCGCGCCCAACCAGGAGGGCGATTTTTCCCACTGGCAGTTGCATGCCCATTTCTACCCGCCCTTGCTGCGCTCGGCGACGGTGAAAAAGTTCATGGTGGGATACGAGATGCTGGCGGAAGCGCAGCGCGACCTCACCCCCGAACAAGCCGCCGGGCGCTTACGCCAGCTCCCGGATTTGCACTACCACCAGGCCTAATCCTGGCCGCGGCGGGGCGAAGCCACCTGCGCCAGCAGCTCGGCGCGCAGGGCTTTATCCTCTTTGTAGGCGCCCAGCATGGTCGTTGTGGTCATGTTGACCGCGGACTTCTTCACGCCGCGCATCATGGCGCACATGTGGGCGCCCTCGACCATCACCGCCACGCCCTTGGCGTCCAGCACGTCCTGCAGGAAGTGGGCAATCTCGGCAGTCATGCGCTCCTGCACCTGCAAGCGCCGGGCGAACATCTCGACGATGCGCGGGATCTTGCTCAACCCGATCACCTTGCCGTTAGGGATATAAGCCACGTGGGCGCGGCCGAAGAAGGGCAACATGTGGTGCTCGCACAGGCTGTAGAACTCGATGTCGCGCACCAGCACCGGCTCGTCGTACTCCACGTCGAAGAGGGCGCCGTTGACCAGCTTGACCGGGTCGGTTTGGTAACCGGCGGTCAGCTCGGAGTACATGCGCGCTACCCGGTCGGGGGTCTTCAGCAGTCCCTGGCGTTCGGGATCCTCACCGATCTCGAACAAGATGTCACGCACGGCGCGTTGAACGCCTAAGCTGGAGCCGTCGGCAAATTCCTCCGCCAGGACGAAATCCTGCATTGGCTCTGACAGGCGGGTAAATACGGTCTGAGGGGTCATGATGATGTCGATTCCTTTCTGTGTGATGTCACCCCGCTTGCACAGCTCAGCCCGCAACAAGCAGCGCGCCAACCCGGGGTCCTTCTCGTATAATAATTAGATGCGTTTTATCCGAAATAGGTTACAGTATCCATGGGCTGTGTAGTTTATCTTCATCTACCGCAAAAGATATTCCCGGGTTGTGAGCAGCACATTTCCGCCTGCGAGCGTCTCCCTCTGCCCGCCGTACTTGCCCAAAGCGCAAAACGCCCGATTCGATTGACAATACCAGCGCTCAGTGATACATTTATCGCAATTAACAACCCAATCGCCAGGTAAAGGTGCGCCGACGCCCGGATGCGCGGCGCATAAAGGGGAAAGCCGGTGACCTGTTCCACAGGCAGTCCGGCGCTGTCCCGCAACGGTAACACTTCTCGTGGAGCCCGAATTCCCGCCTTTGCCTAGCTCGTAATCTCCCTCGTGGTAAGGGAGGCCGGGCCCCGGAACATCTCCGGAAGCACTCAACGCCTCCCCGCCCTACCGGGCGGGTTTTGTTTCCCCAAGCGGCCTCTCGATGCGAGTAGCCGCTTTTTATTTTGAAGGCGGCGGCGCAGAACGCCACCAGTGCGCCCCCGAAAGGGCCTCCGCTGCCTTCCTTGCCACAGGGTCAGATCTTTCGTTTTACTGCCAGTGTGGAGGCACCTGACCCATGAAACGCATTACCCTTTTTCTACCTGCCATCCTGCTCCTGGGAATGGCCCTTGGCGGGTGCAGCCCAGCCGCCGTTCCTCCCAGCAGCCCGGAAGCACCGGCAGTAGTCGCGGTCACCGAGACGCCCACCGCCGCGGGACCCCTCGCCATGACCGATGGCAGGGGGCGAACCATTCAACTCCCCACGCCGGCCCAACGCGTCGTGACCCTGGCGCCGTCCAACACCGAAATCCTGTTCGCCATTGGCGCCGGGGCGCAGGTCGTCGGGCGGGACATGTTCTCGGATTACCCTCCCGAGGCCGGCGCCCTTCCTAACATCGGCGGCGATTACGTCGCGGTGGACACCGAAACCCTGCTCACCCTGGCGCCCGACCTGGTCCTGGCGGCTGACCTCAACCCGGTGGAGCAAATCCAGGCGCTGGAGGACCTGGGATTGACTGTCTTCGTCTTGGGCAACCCCACCGACCTGCAGGGTTTGTACGTCAACCTGCTCACCGTTGGTACGCTGACTGGCCATGCCGCCGAGGCAGCCGCGCTGGCCGAGGCGCTGCAGGAACGCGTGGCAGCCATCCAGGCCCGCCTGGCGAACGTCAGCTCCCGCCCCCTGGTCTTCTACGAGCTGGACAACACCGACCCCAACGCGCCTTGGACCTCCGGGCCGGGCACCTTCCTGGACACGCTGATCCAGATGGCGGGCGGCGAGAACGTAGGCGGCATCCTGGGAGAAGCCTGGGCGCAGATCAGCCTGGAAGAGCTGATCGCCCAGGACCCGGACATCATCCTGCTGGGCGATTACCTGTATGGAGGGGTGACGCCGGAACAGGTGGCCGCCCGCCCAGGATGGGAGGCGCTGTCTGCGGTGAAAAACCAGCGCGTGTTCACCTTCGACGACAACCTAGTCAGCCGTCCCGGGCCGCGCCTGGTGGATGGGCTGGAAGCGCTGGCCAAACTGCTGCACCCGGAAGCCTTAGAGTGACACCAACCCTGCCCCACTCCGAGAGCGGGCTGCTTGAGATGAAAGCAGCCAGACAGCACAGTAGATTGACGCCCTACCTGGTCAACGCGCTGGCGCTGGCGCTGGCTTTCACCTTGAGCGTGGCGCTCGGCCCGGTGTTCATCCCGCCGGCGACGCTGGGGCGCATCTTGTTCAGCGCGCTTGGCGGGTTGGCAGTCAACCCCGCCTGGCCGGAGACCTTCCACACCATCGTGTTCGCCATTCGCCTGCCGCACGCCGCGCTGGTCGTGCTCACCGGGGCAGCGTTGGGCGGGAGCGGTGCGGCTTACCAGGGGTTGTTCCGCAACCCGCTGGCAGACCCCTACCTGATCGGCGTGGCTTCGGGAGCCGGGCTGGGCGCGGTGCTGGCGATGGCCATCCGCTGGCCGACCACCACCTTGGGGATGTACGGCGTGCCGGTGGCCGCCTTCTGTGGGGCGTTACTGACCATCCTGCTGGTCTACCAGGTCGCCCGGGTCAACCACGCCCTGCCGACCACCACGCTCATCCTGGCCGGGGTGGCTTTCAGCTCCTTCGCCACGGCGTTGACCTCCTTCCTGATGATGCGCTCCAGCGATGAGCTGCGCCGGGCGACCGCCTGGCTGTTGGGCGGCTCTATCCTTAGCGGGTGGGAACCCGTCCTGGTGGTGAGCCCCTACGTCCTGGTCGGCCTGGGCGTGCTGGTCGCTTCGGGACACGCCTTGAATGTGCTCCAATATGGCGAGGAGCAGGCGCAACAGCTCGGCTTGCACGTGGAACGGGCCAAGGCTGTGCTCATCCTGGCCGCCTCGCTCACCACGGCAGCAGCGGTGGCCTTCTCGGGCATCATCGGTTTCATCGGCCTGATCGTGCCCCACACGGTGCGCATTCTGTGGGGGCCGGATTACAAACGCCTGGTACCGCTCTCCACTCTGGGAGGCGCCAGCGCCTTACTCATCGCCGACCTGCTAGCGCGTGCCCTGCTGGCGCCGCAGGTGCTGCCGGTGGGCATCGTCACCGCCCTGGCCGGCGCCCCATTCTTCCTGTGGGTGTTGCGAAAGTCGCGCAGCCAGTTTTTCGCATAAGGATAGACGCATGCTAGAAATCAGCCAACTTACGGTTGCTTACGGCGACCACGTCGTCTTGAAAGGGATCAGCCTGTCGGTACAGCCCGGCGAGGTGCTGGCGGTGGCCGGGCCAAACGGGGCGGGCAAATCCACCCTGATTCGGGCGGTGAGCGGGGTGATACCAGCCCAGGCGGGCGCCATTCGCGTGGCGGGCAGGGAGGTCACCAGCCTGTCACCCACCGAGCGCGCTCGCTTCCTGGCCGTGGTGCCCCAGGCGCGCCAGCTCCCCGGGGCGTTCAGTGTGTACGAGACCACGCTGATCGGGCGCACGCCCTACCTGGGCTGGCTCGGCCAACCCGGGGCGCGTGACCACATGCTCACCCGCTGGGCGCTGGAGCGCACCGATCTGGCTGGTGCCGCGACGCGCCACGTCGGGGAGCTCTCCGGCGGTGAACAGCAGCGCGTCCTGCTGGCGCGCGCCCTGGCGCAGGACACGCCCGTGTTGCTGCTCGACGAGCCCACCACCCACCTGGACCTGCGCCACCAATCCGGCATCCTGAACCTGGCGCGCCGCCTGGCCAGCGAGACACAGCGAGCAATCCTGATGGTGCTCCACGACCTGAACCTGGCGGGATTGTACGCCGACCGCGTCGCCCTGCTGGCCGAGGGCAGCCTGCACGCCATCGGCGCGCCGGAGGCGGTGCTCACCGATGAAAACCTGGCTGCGGTCTACCAGGTGCCGGTCAACGTCATCCCGCACCCGGAATACGGCACCCCCTTGATTCTACCCAACGGGCGGAACGGGAACGGCCAGCACGCCTGGCGCGAGGGCTGAGGAGGCGCTATGGATAAACGAGTACCCGCCAGGAAAAAGGAAACCCGCGGGCTGGTGATCGTCTACACCGGCCAGGGGAAGGGCAAGACCACGGCTGCGTTTGGCTTACTCTTCCGCGGCTGGGGGAGCGGCCTGCGCATGTGCGCCATCCAATTCATCAAATCAGAGCGCGGCAAGTGGGGGGAGGTGGCCACTGCCCGCAAGCTGGGCATCGAGTGGCACAGGGTGGGGGATGGCTTCACCTGGCTCTCCAAGGACATGGACGAGACGGTTGCTCGCGCCCGCCACGGGTGGGCGCTGGCGCAGGAGAAGATCGCCAGCGGCGATTATGACCTGATCCTGCTGGACGAGTTCACCTACCCGCTGCACTACGGCTGGCTGGAGGCAGGGGAGGTAATCGCCTGGTTGCAGGCTAACAAGCCGGCAGGGCTGCACCTGGTCATCACCGGGCGCAACGCTCCCGAAGCGCTGGTGGCTTACGCTGACCTGGTGACCGAGATGCAGGCGGTCAAACACCCCTTCGAGCAAGGCATCCCCACCCAGCCAGGCATCGAGTACTAAGGTTCCTGAGGAGAGCGCACATGACAGTGGACGAGCTGATCGGCAGGATTGGCCCGCTGGACGAGGAGGCGATGCGCCAGGCGCGCCTGCGCCAGGCGCGCCTGACCAAGCCACGCGGCAGCCTGGGGCGGCTGGAGGAGTTGGCGGTCCAAATCGCCGGCATTACCGGGCAGGCCACCCCCCGGCTGGAAAAGGCGGCCATCACCGTGATGGCGGGCGATCACGGCGTGGTGGCAGAAGGGGTGAGCGCCTACCCAGCGGATGTGACCGCCCAGATGGTGCTGAACTTTTTAAACGGTGGAGCGGCGATCAACGTCCTGGCCCGGCAGAACGGGGCGCGCGTGGTGGTGGTGGATATGGGCGTGGCGAGCGATCTGCCGTCGCACCCGAACCTGGTGGTCAAGAAGGTGGCTTATGGGACGGGCAACATCGCCCGAGGTCCGGCGATGAGCCGCGCTCAGGCAGTACAGGCCATCCTGGCCGGCGCTGAAGTGGCGCTGGCCGAGATCGAAAGCGGCATGGACATCCTGTGCACCGGCGACATGGGCATCGGCAACACCACACCCTCGGCGGCGATTGCCGCAGCCTTCACCGGGCTGCTGCCGGGCGAGTTCACCGGGCGCGGCACAGGCCTGGACCGGAGCGGGGTGAAGCGCAAAACCAGCGCCGTGGAGCGCTCCCTGCGCGTCAACCGGCCCGACCCAAGTGACGGCCTGGACGTGCTCTCCAAGGTCGGTGGCCTGGAGATCGGGGGGCTGGCAGGGGCGATTCTGGCCAGCGCGGCGGCGCGGCGGCCGGTGGTGGTGGACGGCTTCATCTCCAGCGCAGCGGCCATGGTGGCGGCCAGCCTGGCGCCGCAGGTGCGCCCGTACCTGATCGCCGCCCATCGCTCTCAAGAACGGGGGCACGACCGCATGCTAGAGTGGCTGGGTGCCCGGCCGCTGCTCGATCTGGGCATGCGTCTGGGTGAAGGGACGGGCGCGGCGCTGGCAATGTTCCTCGCCCGGTCAGCCTGCGCCCTGCTGGCGGAGATGGCCACCTTCGACGAAGCTGGCGTGTCGGAGAAGCAGGCACCATGAGCAGCACCCCCCTCCCAAAGCGCCGGGCATGGCAGCGGCTGCTCTCCCCGCTGGTCGCCTGCCTGGCCGCCTTACAATTCCTCACCATCCTGCCGCCGCTCATCCGACGGGCGTTCACTCCCGAGGAAATGGGCCGAGCTGCCGGCTACTTCCCCCTCGCCGGCGCCCTGATCGGGCTATTATTAGTCGGAACGCAAAAGCTCGCCGGGACGCTCTTTCCGCAGCCCGTCTCCGCGGCGCTCATCCTGGCGATTTGGGTGGGGGTGAGCGGCGCATTACACCTGGACGGTTTCCTGGACGCCTGCGACGGGCTGCTCGGCGGGCACACCCCCGAGGAGCGCCTGACCATCATGCGCGACGAGCGCATGGGGGCGTTTGCCTTTGCCGGCGGGGCGCTGCTGCTGCTGCTCAAGTACAGC
>JAQUAE010000067.1:0-5388 GCA_028687395.1 Anaerolineales bacterium
CCAGCGCGCCGCACGTCCCGGTGACCTCATCCTTATCGATTGGGGCGCCAGGCACGCGGGCTATATCTCCGATCTGACGCGCACATTCAGCCTGGGAGAACCAGCGCCTGAGTGTACGCACATCGCCAAGGTAGTCGAGAGGGCCAATCTGGCCGGGCGCTCCGCCTGCCGCCCCGGCGTGACCGCCAGCGACGTGGACCAGGCGGCGCGGGCGGTGATCCAGGCAGCCGGATTTGCTGAACAATTCTTCCACCGCACCGGACATGGCATCGGCCTGGAGGCGCACGAGGAGCCTTCCATCCGCGCTGGGAACCCCGCCCCGCTTTCCTCAGGGATGGTCTTCACCATCGAGCCGGGGATATACTTCGCGGGTAAGGGTGGTGTGCGCATCGAGGATAACGTTGTGATCAACGATGCGGGTTGCGAGACTCTGAGCACCCTGGATCGCTCGCTGCGCGTCATCGGATAAGCGCCATGCTCATTTCCACTGCCGAACCCTACTTCTTTCCGGGCGACTCCACCGGCTGCCTGTTGATTCACGGTTTCACCAGCTCGCCGAAAGAATTACGCCTGCTCGGCGAACATCTGGCTAACGAGGGGCGCAGCGTCCTGGGTGTGCGCCTGTTTGCCCACGCCACCCAGCCGGAAGACATGCGCCGGGCGCGCTGGCGCGACTGGGTGGCCTCCGCCGAGGATGGCTGGCACCTGTTGCAGCCCTTGTGCCAGCGCGTGGTGCTGGTGGGTATGTCAATGGGCGGCGCCATCGCCTTCATCCTTGCGTCACGCTTCCCAGCCACCGGCGTGGCTGCCCTGGCGACGCCGCACCACACCCCTGGTAACCCGCCCATCTTATTGGCGCGCCTGCTCAGCCTGGTGATGCCCTACCGCGAGAAAGGCCCCCCGCAGTGGGTGGACATGGAAGCCTTCAAACAGCACGTGCGTTATCCGGTCGAATCGACGCGCTCTTACCTGGAATTCGACGCCCTGTTGGGCGAGATGAGGCGCCAGCTCCCCAAAGTGAAGGCGCCTGTCCTGCTGGTGAACTCGCGCAAAGACCCGACCATCCGGGCTGAGGAAAGGCACATGGAATCGATCCACGCCGCTTTAGGCAGCCGGGAGGTTTCCACCCACTGGGTGGAAAACAGCGGGCACATCCTGCCCTGGGATTGCGACCGCCGGGAGGTCTTTCAGGAAGTCAGCAAATTCATCGCCAGGCTCAGATAGGATACCAGGATGTATCGCAATCTTTGGCTGGTTGCCCTTTCCCTGTTCCTGTGGGGCATCGGAGAGAGCGCCTTTTATTCCTTTCAACCCCTCTATCTGCAACAGTTAGGGGCGGCGCCGGTGACCATCGGGTTGGTGTTCAGCCTGTGCGGGGTGGCGGGGGCTATCTCCCACGTGCCGGCGGGCTACCTCTCCGACCGCTATGGCAGGAAACCGATGGTGATGGCGGGCTGGATCATCGGTTTGCTAGCTACCGGGTTGATGTCGCTGGCCAGCGAGCTAACGACCTTCAGCATGGGCATGATCATCTACGGCTCGACCATGTTCGTCATCTCCCCCCTGAACAGCTATATCACTGCGGCGCGGGGCAAGGTGTCGGTCGAGCGCATCCTGACCCTGGTATCGATTTCTTACAACCTGGGAGCTATCGCCGGTCCGATGATCGGCGGCGCCATCGGCGACCGCTACGGGCTGCGCATGATCTTCATCGTCGCCTTCTTCATCTTCATCGTCTCAAACGTCACCATGGCCTTCATCCGGCCGCAACCCGTGGAAAAGATGACTACCTCCACACGCCTCAACGGTCTATTGGGCAACACGCGCTACCTGGCGTTCGTGGCCGTCTTCTTCCTGGCCAGTTTCTCGATGTACCTGCCTCAACCCCTGACCCCGAACTACCTGCAGAACGAACGCGGCATGAGCCTGGTGGAGATTGGCCGCCTGTACGGCTTCAATGCCACGGGCATCGTGCTCATCAACCTGTTTCTGGGGAGCCTGAACGCCAGCACCGGATTCCTTGTCGGCCAGGTCGCGGTAGGCATCTACTGCCTGCTTCTATGGAAAGTCACCGGCTTTCCCTGGTACGCGCTGGCGTTCTCCTTGCTGGGCGGCTTTCGGCTGGCACGCAACATGGCCATCGCCCAGATCCGGTCGTTTACTCATCAAGCCAATATGGGGCTGGCTTACGCTCTGGCGGAAACCTTCAACGCCATCGCCATCATCCTGGCCCCCGCCATCGCCGGTTACCTGTACGGCGTGCAACCGATGTGGATTTTCAGCACAAGCCTGGCGCTGATCGGCATATCCATCTTGATGACCACGTTCTTCTCGCGCACCCACGGCAAGGGCGTGACAGACTCGCTTGCCTGACTTTCAAGGAGACGCCAAAATGGAGAGCTTGAGGGCCCTCGACCTATCGCTTGTCATCCTGGTCCAGAACCTCGGCGCGTGGCTGGCACTCCCGATGACGTGGTTCACCGAGCTAGGAAACGAGGCTTTCTACATCATAATCGGTCCGGGAATCTTCTGGTGCCTGAACACCGGGTTGGGTTTGCGCGTGGCGCTGATGGTGATGTTCAGCGATGGCTTGAATCAAACGCTTAAGCTGGCCTTTCACACTCCCCGACCTTACTGGGTTTCCACCCAGGTGAAAGCCCTGTCCACCGAGACCTCCTTCGGCCTGCCGTCTGGGCACGCCCAGGACTCGTTGGTGATGTGGGGGACAATCGCTGGTGGAATCCGGAAGCGTTGGGTAAGCGTAGCAATCGTCACGCTGGTCTTCTTGATCGGCTTCTCGCGGGTATACCTGGGTGTGCATTTCGCCTCGGATGTGCTCGGGGGTTGGTTCGTTGGTGGCGTCCTGCTGTGGCTGGCGGGGCGCTATGAAGCCCGTGCCCTGGCCTGGCTGCGAAGGTTGCCGGTCTTTGGACAGGCGGGGTTTGCCCTGGCTGTCTCGCTTGCCCTCCTGCTTGCCTCCGGGTTGTTCCGCGCCGGCCTGTCCGGTTGGGCACTACCTATAGAGTGGGTGCTGAACTCGGCTGCTGCCAATAGCGAAGCGGAGCCCATCCAGCCGCTGGCGCTCTCCGGTGCAGTCACCGTGTGCGGCGCTTTCCTGGGACTCGCCTGGGGTGCCATCTGGACGTGGCAGCGCGGCGGGTTCGAGGTAGACGGGCCGTGGTGGCAGCGGCTGTTGCGCTTCTTGGTAGGACTGGCAGGGGTGCTTGTCCTGTGGCTTGGCCTCGGCGCGCTATTCCCGCGCGGCGAGACCTGGCTACCCTATCTCCTGCGCTACCTGCGCTATGCCGCAATAGGCATGTGGATCACCGGCCTGGCGCCGTTACTCTTCTTTCGCCTCTCGCTGGCGCACCCCCCTCCCCAGTAAGCAAATAAAAACGACCGCCATGCAAGGCTGACTGCATGGCGGTCTGCATCATCCCTGGCGATACGCGCTTATTCTTCTTTAGCCGCGGCCAGTTCCTTCTGACGAGCGGCAATCACCTCAGCAGAGAGGTGCGCGGGAACCACCTCGTAATGCAAGAATTCCATAGTGAAGATGCCTCGCCCGCCGGTAATGGAGCGCAGGTCCGTGGTGTAGCGCAGCATTTCCGCCAATGGCACCTGCGCGGTGACGATGGAACGCCCCTTCTCGGTCTCCATGCCCTGCACCCGCGCCCGCCGGGTGTTCAAATCGCCCAACACGTCGCCCATGTTGGCTTCGGGCACCACGATGCGGGCATTCATGATGGGCTCCAGCAACACCGGTGAGGCGTCCCGCACGCAGGCTTTGAAGGCTTCTCGGCCGGCGATTTCGAAAGCTACGGGTTTCGAGTCGACCGGGTGTTCCTTGCCATCGTACACCGATACCTTGACGTTGCGAATAGGGTAGCCAGCAATGGCACCCTCTTTCATGACCGCTTTGATGCCTTTTTCAATGGCGGGCATGTAGCTGGACGAGATGGCGCCGCCGAAGACGTCATTCGAGAATACGTAGTCCTCGTCGGGCGAGGGCTCGACACGCATGGCCACCTCAGCGAACTGACCTGCGCCGCCGGTCTGCTTCTTGTGGCGGTGGGTGGCTTCGCCCTTCTTGGTGATCGTCTCGAGATAGGGCACCTTGGGCAGGTCGATGCTCAAGGAAGTCTGGAACTTGGCTTCGGCCTTGCGAATGGCAACGTCGATGTGCTGGTCACCCATGCCCTGCAGGATGGTCTGGTTGGTGGCTGGCTCCTGCCGCCAGGAGAGGGTCATGTCCTCTTCGCACAGGCGGGTCAGGGTGGGACTGATCTTCACCGAGTCGGCCTGGCTCTTGGGGAAGACTGCCACCTGGTAGAGGGCGTGGGGATATTCCGGCACCGGCAGGGTCAGGGGATGGCCGCGGTCGCACAAGGTATCGCCGGTGGAAGTCAGGTTGAGTTTGGGCACGCTAGCGATGTCACCGGCGTGAACGACCTTGACGTTGATGGCTTCCTTGCCGCGCAGGAGGTGCAAAGTACCCAGGCGCTCCTCGTTGGACTTGGTCTGATTCCAGACCCGGCTGTCGGAGCTCACCGTCCCGGAATAGACCCGGAAGTAGGTGATCTTGCCCACGAATGGGTCGGCGGTCGTCTTCCACACGTACGCCGCCAGGGGGTTGCTATCCACGGCTGACATAGGTTCCTCGCCCTCTTTGCCAGCCGCCACCACGGGGGGAATCTGGGCCGGCGAAGGGAAGAACTCGATGATGGCATCCAAGAGAGGCTTGAGCCCGATTTCTGCCGAACCAGCAGCGACGAACACCGGGACGAAACTGCCCGCCAGGATGGCCTGGCGCAAACCGCGCTTGATCTCTTCCTCGCTCAAGGCCAAGCCTTCGAGGTACTTCTCCAGGAGCGCATCCTCGCCTTCGGCAGCCGATTCGATCATCTCCATGCGCGCCATCTCGACCTCGTCGGCAAACTCGGCGGGGATGTCCCTGGCTTCCTGGCCGGCGCCTTCGAGGACTTTCAGCGAAACCAGGTCGAGCACGCCCTTGAAGTCGCCGCGCTCCCCCCAGGGGAGCTGCAAGGGGATCAAACGCTTATCGGTGATCTCGCGCACTGAATCCAACGCCTTGCGGAAGTTGGCGTTGTCGCGGTTCATCTTATTGATGACCACGAAGCGGGGCAGGTGGAAGCGATCGGCATAATTCCAGGCAAACTCAGTGCCGACCTCCGTCCCGGCCACGGAGTCGACCAAAATCATCACCCCATCCGCCACGCGCAGGGCGGAAATCATCTCCCCGATGAAATCGCTGTAACCGGGGGTGTCCAGCAAGTTGATCTTGTGCTCTTTGTATTCCACGGGTATTACAGCCGTGGAGAGCGAAATGCCGCGGCGGATTTCCTCTTCCTCGAAATCCGAGGCCGT
>JAQUAE010000067.1:5488-8125 GCA_028687395.1 Anaerolineales bacterium
AAAGCCGCCCACCTGGGAGGGCCCTCGACCTGGGCTGCGGGACAGGTACGAATGTGATCCAAATGGCCAGGCGGGGCTGGTCAGCGACCGGCGTCGACTTCTCGCCGCGCGCCATCACAATCGCCCGGCGCAAGGCTACCCTGGCGGGTGTGAAAGCCGCCTTCCACGTGGATGACGTCACCCGCCTGGAAGGAATCGAAGGTCCTTTCGACCTGGTCCTCGACATCGGTTGCCTGCACAACCTCCCCGACGGAGGAGCAAGCCGCTATCTGGCCAACCTCGAGCGCTTGTTGGCTGAAAATGGCACCTTCTTGCTCTACGGTTTCTTCAAAGGGCCAGGGGGGTCTGGACCAGGGCTGAGCGAATCCACTGTCGAGCGCCTCTCGGGACTTCTGAAGCTGATCTCCCGGCAGGATGGCACGGATCGCGGCCGGCGCCCCTCCGCCTGGTTCACCTTTCAGCGTCCACAAAAAGCCTGATCCACCTCGCCTCGCGATCGGGCAATAACCGGCAATGAGAATGCTCTTTTTTTTCCTGGACGGCGTAGGGTTGGGGGTCGATGACCCGCGCATCAATCCGTTTGCCAGCGCCGAGATGCCTTACCTGCGCAGCCTGCTGGATGGGCGCAAGCTGGTCGCCAGCGACGCGCCGATCGACACTAAGCGAGCCACCTTGCGCCCTTTGGACGCCTGCCTTGGCGTGCCAGGCTTACCTCAATCCGCCACCGGGCAAGCGACGCTGCTGACCGGCGTCAACGTCCCCAAGGCGCTGGGCTACCACTATGGCCCAAAGCCGAACCCGGCCGTAGCGGAGCACCTGAGGAACGGAAACCTGTTCAAGCGTTTGCGCAACCTGGGCGCCAGCACCAGCCTGATCAACGCCTACCCACCGCGTTACTTCGATGCCATTCATACAGGCAAGCGCCTGCATTCAGCCATCCCATTAGCCATCACCCACGCCGGGGTGGCGCTCAAGACCATCGACGACTTACTCGTAGGCAAAGCGCTCTCTGCCGACTTCACCGGCGCGGGATGGCGGGAACACCTCGGCTACCCGGATTTCCCCCTCCTTCAGCCAGGCGAAGCCGGGGCACGTATGGCGCGCCTGGCCATAGAAAACGATCTCACCTTCTTCGAATTCTGGCTGACCGACTACGCCGGTCACAAGCAGAACATGGCGGAGGCGGTCTCGCTGCTGGCGACCTTGGACCAGGTCATAGCAGGTCTGGCCGGTTCCTGGCAGGATGCCGAAGGCCTGATCCTGGTCATCTCCGACCATGGCAACCTGGAAGATCTGAGCACCCGCCGACATACCGTAAACCCGGTTCCAGCCCTGGTGATCGGCTCGCTGGAGCCTCGCCGCGAGTTCGTTCAAAACCTGGATGACCTGGGCGGCGTTGCGCCAGCGATCCTCTCCCTCCTGACCAGCGCGAGGTAACATCACACCACCGGACATGCGGGGGCGCATCCGGCGGTTCAACGAGAATAAGGAAACCCTGAAGGTGTCTCTTTCCCTTCAGGGTTTTTCTATTGTGGCTGCCCCACAGCGGGGAGCACGCCGGGCGTCTTAGGAAGGTGTTTTCTCCTTGTGCTCGCGCACCAGCTCTCGGCGCAGTATCTTGCCCACCGTCGTCTTGGGTAGCTCGCTGCGAAACTCCACATAGGTGGGAATCTTGAACTTCGCCAGCTTATCCTGGCACCAGGCTTTGACTTCGTCTTCGCTGATGGTCTGGCCGGGCTTGACCACCACCCAGGCTTTAACCGTCTCGCCGCGGTAGGCGTCCGGGACGCCAGCCACGCCCACCTCCAGGACCTTGGGATGGGTGGAGATGACCTCCTCGACCTCGCGCGGCCACACCTGGTAGCCGCCGGGCTTGATCAATTCCTTCTTGCGGTCGACGATGTAGAAGTAGCCTTCCTCGTCCATTCGGGCGATGTCGCCAGTGTAAAGCCAACCATTGCGCAGCGTGTTCTCGGTCTCGGTGGGCATGTTGTGGTAGCCTTTGAAGACCTGTGGTCCCTTAATGACTAACTCGCCGATCTCACCCGCCGCCAGGTCACTGACCTCGTCATCCAGGCTGACGATGCGGCAGTCGACGTCGGGGAGGGGCACGCCGATAGAGTTTGGCGGGCTGTCTGCGGCGTTGAGCGGATTGCAGTGGGTGGCGGTGGGGGCTTCGGAGAGCCCATAGCCCTCGACGAGTTTGCCCCCGGTCAACTGCTCGAACTTCACCTTGGTCTCGCGCATCAGCGGCGCCGAGCCGGAGATGCAGCCTTTGATCGTCCCCAGGTTGTATTTGCCGGCAAGGACGTCCGGATGGTTATTGATGGCGTTGTACATGGTCGGCACGCCTGGATACACCGTGGCGCCAAATTTCTGGATGCTGGTAAGCACATCTTTGATGTCCCGGGGATTGGGAATCATGACCATGGAAGCCGCGGCGCGGATAGCAAAAAGCATGCCCGCAACCATACCATAGACGTGAAACAGGGGGATAGCCATCAGGACGACTTCGGCGCCCTCGTTGGTGTCCGGCATCCAGGCACGTATCTGGAGCGCGTTCGCCACCAGGTTACGGTGGTAGGCAATGGCGCCTTTGGAGGTGCCGGTAGTGCCGCCGCTGTACTGGAACAGGGC
>JAQUAE010000068.1 GCA_028687395.1 Anaerolineales bacterium
GACACGCGCGGCGTGATCTACCAGGGGCGACAGGAAGGCATGAACCAGTACAAGCAGCGCTTCGCCGGGGACACGCCGGCGCGCACCCTGGCCGAGGCCGTGCGTGGGGCGGACGTGTTCTACGGATTATCCACCAAGGACGTGCTCAGCGCCGAGATGGTGAAGAGCATGGCGGAGCGCCCGCTCATCTTCGCCATGGCCAATCCCGACCCGGAAATCGACTACGACCTGGCCAAGGGCACCCGTCCAGACGCCATCGTCGCCACCGGGCGCTCGGATTTTCCCAACCAGATCAACAACGTGCTCGGGTTCCCTTTCATTTTCCGCGGCGCGCTGGATGTGCGCGCCCGCGCCATCAACGAAGAGATGAAGATTGCCGCCACCCACGCCCTGGCCGACCTGGCCAAGCAGGATGTCCCCGACAGCGTGCTGCGCGCTTATGGGTTGGAGAGCCTGAAATTCGGTCCGGATTACATTCTCCCCAAGCCGCTCGACCCGCGCGTCCTGCTCTGGGAGGCGCCGGCAGTGGCCAAAGCCGCCATGGAGAGCGGCGCCGCAAGGCTGCGCATCGACCTGGATGAATACCGCGCCGCCCTCGCCTTCCGCCAGGGGATGGGCGAGCAGGTGCGCCACTACATCATGAGCAAGGCCAAGGCCTCGCCGGAAAAGAAGCGGGTGGTCTTCGCCGAGGGCGAGGAGGCCAAGATCATCCGCGCTGCCGCCCAGGTGATCGACGAGGGCATCGGCATCCCGATCCTGGTCGGGCGCCCAGCGGTCATCCGCGAGAAGATCGCCTCCCTTGGGCTGGAATTCGACCCGCAAATCGTCGACCCGCACGCCTTCGAGCGCCTGTCCGAATACGCCCAGGCTTACTACGAGTTGCGCATGCGCAAGGGGGTAACCCTGCGCGACGCCCAGAAGCGCGTCCACGAAGCCAACGTCCTCGGCCCGATGATGGTCAAGATGGGCGACGCCGATGCCTTCATTTCAGGGCTGACCTACGATTATCCCGAGGTGATTCGCCCCGCCTTGCAGATCCATCACACCCACCCCGGCGCCAGGCGAGCGGCGGGCGTCTATATCATGATCGTGGATAAGCGCACCTACCTGTTCACGGACGCCACGGTGAACATCGACCCTAGCGCAGAAGACCTGGCCGAGATCGCCTGCCTGGCAGCAGATTTCGCCCGCCAGCTCGGCCTTGAGCCGCGCGTCGCCCTGCTCAGCTTCTCCAACTTCGGCAGCACACCCCACCCGCTCTCGGATAAGGTACGCCGGGCGGTGGAGATCATGCGCGGCAAATGCCCCAACTTCGCCGTAGATGGCGAGATGCAAGCTGATACCGCCGTCTTGCCGGAGATCATCGAACAGCGCTACCCCTTCAGCACGGTGAAGGACGCCAACGTGCTCGTCTTCCCCTCGCTGGAGGCGGCCAACATCGCCTACAAGCTGCTCGCCCGCCTGGGTAACGCCCAGGCGATCGGCCCGATCTTGCTTGGCATCGGCGCCCCGGTGCACGTGCTGCAAACCGGCGACGAGGTGCGCGACATCGTCAACATCACAGCCGTAGCGGTGATGGACGCCCAAAAGCGCAAGTAATCTCCGACGCTCCACGCCTCCAAACCTGTTCGACACGTCAAGCCCAGCCTCCCCGAAAAGCCTTTCAGGAAGATCGGACGCTGGATTCAGAGGCCCTATTTATTTAAGCCTAACTTAATTAAGTTGAGACATATAGGGGAATATAATCTCCGATAACAACACGTTCCAAGGAGGCCACCCATGTCAACGGAAGAATCCAAAAAACCCGGTGTATTCACCAATCTCATCAACCTGGTCAGCACGCGCGACGAGAAAG
Organism: Anaerolineales bacterium; assembly: GCA_028687395.1. Classification (GTDB taxonomy): domain Bacteria; phylum Chloroflexota; class Anaerolineae; order Anaerolineales; family UBA4823; genus JAQUAE01. Next base: position 1,856 of record JAQUAE010000068.1, read on the forward strand.
AAGCACTGGAACAAGCGCTGATGGAGCTGGAGGAGGCGCGTAAGGCGGCCGCGGCTGCCGAGCTGACCGCTAAGAGCACACAATCGCAGGCGCAGGCGAGCGCGCGGATCGCTCTAACCGCCGCCACCAAACGCGCCGCCGAAGCTGAAGCTCGAATCAAAGCCCTGGAGGCGCAACTGCGCGACCTGCGCATGGCCGAAGCCCAACGCCAGGCTAAGGAGAAGATGCTGGCCGCCGAAGCCAGGCTGGATGCCATGCAGGCGCCCAAGTTCATCGCCGAGCACACCCTGAAAGCGGACGAATCGCTCAGCCACCTGGCCTTGAAATATTACAAGCATGCCACCAAGCCCTACTGGATGGTCATCTACGAGGCGAACAAGGCGGTCATCGGCGATAATCCTAACAAGGTGCGCGTCGGCACAGTGCTGAAGATTCCTGAGCTGCCCGCCAATTTGAAGAAGTAGCCAACGGGAAGCCAACATGTCACAAAGTATCGACCTCGCCTCTCTGTTTGGGGCTGTCACCAAGACGATGACGAAGAACAAGAAGAGCCTCAACAAGGCAGACACGTACAATCACAATCACGGCGACAACATGGTGGAAATCTTTCGCGTGATTACTGAAGCCATGGAGACGAAGAGCGACGCGGATCCCGCCGACCAGTTAGCCTACGCCAGCCAGCTTCTGCGCCAGCGCTCACAAAGCGGATCGGCGCAAATGTACGCGCAGGGGCTCTCGCAGGCATCGCAGCGCTTCCAGGGGCAGCAAGTCACCCAGGATAACGCCCTATCCCTGATTCAATCCTTGTTGGGCGGGACGCCAGCAGAAGCTACACAGGCGCAAGCGCAACCTGGCGACCTGCTCGGCTCGCTGCTCTCCGGTTTGACCGGCGAAACAGGCGCAGGAGAGCAACCCGGTCTGGACATGAACGACCTGCTCAGCGCCGGGATGGCTTTCATGAACGCCAGGCAGCGTGGAGGCAGCAACCTGGAATCCCTTGTGCAGGCTCTGGTGAGCACCAGCCAGGCCGGCCGGTCGCCTCACCGCGCCCAATCCGGCGCCCTGGTGGCGAACACGATCATCCAGATGCTAGGCGCCAAGCAGTAACAGGTGCGCCGCGAGCCCCGAGTTGAAGTTCGAGCTATATTTATCGTCCGATCTATCAACCGATAGTGAAATCGACCGAGCGTTCGATGCACGAACCACCCAGGGCATCCCGCGAGCAGAGACGCAAAATCGCTCGGGCAGGCGTGGATTCGGCCGGCGTTTGAGCAATCACCCTGATCAAGGCCATGCCGCCTGGCGCCAGCGAATCTGCGCCCGCCCCGCAGTTGGACGAGCGAAACGGCGCATTGCGGTTAGCGAAGGGGAAATCCGGGTGCATCAGCGAAGATCCATCCGATGTCTTGACCACCGAGACTGTGGCGGACTCCAGTTTGACGCTGCCGATATTGTGCACGCTGAAGATGAAGGTCTCCACCCCACCCAACCCCTCGCAGTCCTGGTGGGTTTGATAGGAGGCAACGAAGTAAACCGGGGGTGGTGTAGCCAGTGGCACAGCAGCCTGGTCGCCAACGATCTGGGCGTATTCCCCCCACACCCAGCAGAATTCGCCGGCGCGGCGCGGGTTTTCGATGTACCACCAGTCGCCGCGGCTATTCTTCCCATGCAATTCGACCGTCTGCCCCACCAGCAGCGCGCCCACGATGTGGTAATCCGGGCTGGGGCCATAGCGACAGTTGGTATCCACAGAGACATTGATCAACGGCGTGCTGGGCGTGGCGGTGAAGGTCGCCGTTCCCTCCACGGTGGGGCTGGGTGGCAAGGTTCCGGTAGGTAATATGGTTGGAACACTGAGCGTGGGTGCGGAGGGCGGCATCTGGCTGAGTTGAGCAGCCAGGGTTTGCGCCACCGAGGTCTGGACTTGGCTGGCAGCCTCGGGGGCGAAGGGGACCTGTAAGGGAAAATTACAGGCCAGGGATAGGACCAGCAGGCTGGCAAGAAGGATGAGGCAATTACAGCGGGCGGGACGCATAATTCTCTCCTTTCTCCCTGAGTTGTCCATACATTATACAAGATTGGGGCGCTGTGCGGGACTAATGCGGGTAAAATGGTGGCGCATCGCGTTCACGCCGGCGACCATGATCATCCACACTCCTGAAACCAGCCTCAGCGGCGACGAAATCATCCTCTCGGCGCGGGTCGAGGCGCGCCGCGCCGGCAGCGACCTGCCCGCCAGCCTGTGGTTCGCCTTCCCGCAGGAATGTGCCGCCTACCTCAGCCCGCGCAGCGATGGCTTTGCAGCCAGCCTGCTCATGTTGGCGATGCACTTCGACGAGCCGCTGGAAGTGCGCGGCGCGATTTCCTCCCGCCTGGCGTACGGCCTGCAGCAGTGGCAGCACATCTTCCACCAGTGGCGCCCGGAGCTTTTCCACCCCGTCGAGATGAAATTCGAGCGCCTGTACGTCCCGACCCGCAACGAGACGGCGGGGTGTGTAGCCACCGCCTTTTCGGGCGGCCTGGACTCGCTCTACGCCGTGTGGTCGAACCTGCCCGAGCAGCAACCCATCCCCAGCGCCCGGGTCACCCACGCCCTGTTCGTGCACGGCTTCGACATCCGCCTGCACCAGCCGGAGAAGTACGCCGAGCTCTACCGCTACTACGCCGAAGCCCTGGCTGGCGTGGGCGTGACTCTTCTGAAAGCGCGCACCAACGCCTACACCTTCAGCCAGTTCCGCATCAAATGGGAGTACATGCACGGCGGGCCATTGATCGGGGCGGCGCTGCTCCTGGGCAGGTTGTTGGGGCGTTTCTACGTGCCTTCCTCAGCCGCCTACGAGAACATCTTCGCCATGGGTACCTCGCCAGTGAGCGACCACTGGCTCTCCACTGAGACTCTGGAAATCGTGCACCAGGGAGCGGATTTTCAGCGCCTGGAGAAAATGGCTGCGCTGCAGGATTGGCCGGTGGCGCAGCGCCTGCTGCGCATCTGCACGAATATGGAACACGCGCCGGGGGTGAACAACTGCGGGCGCTGCTTTCGCTGCATGATCAACATGATCCGCCTGGAGCTCCTCGGGGCTTACTCCAAATTCATTACCTTCCCACGCCGCTTCAACTACGTCGATATCCTGCGCCTGATCTTCGTCGAAGAGACCTTTCCCCCGCCGCTGATGATCATCTTCAAGGCGGCCATCAAGACCCGCCGCTTGGACATCGCCCTGCCGGTGCTGGTCGTCTGGCTGGTGCAGGTGACCAAACGCTTCTTCATCGATAACCTGTTCTACCGCCTACCGCTGGAGAGGCGCTACCGCATCAAACGGCGCGTCTACCGCCAGCGCGCCGAGAGAGGTTAAAGGCCGTTAGCTGGGCATAGAGATCATCCTGGCCCAGCCCTGAGATGAAAGGGCTGGGCTTAAGACTGGCCGCTGAAGGTTAAACCAATCCGGGCGGGGCGGAGTAGCAGTCTAAGCGAGGCAAACCATGAGCCACTATTTCGGGGGCATCGAAGCCGGCGGCACCAAGTTCGTGTGCATGGTCGCCAGGAGTCCCGAGGCGATCCTGGATGAGAGGCGCATCCCAGCCACTCACCCGGATGAAACCTTGCAGCGGGCGATCGAGTTTTTCCTGCCATACGCCCGCCTGGGAAAGCTGGCCGCGGTGGGCATTGCCGCCTTCGGACCTGTGGACCTCAACCCGGCCTCGGCTACCTTCGGCAACATCACCACCACACCCAAGCCGGGTTGGAGCCACGTCGACCTGCGCGCGCGGGTCGAACGCGCCCTGAACCTGCCCATCGCCTTCGACACCGACGTGAACGCGGCTGCCTTCGGCGAGCAGTACTGGAATCCCGACTTCCACGCCCTGGACCCCTTCGTGTACATGACCGTAGGCACCGGCATCGGCGTGGGGGTGATCGCCAACCGCCGGCCTCTGCACGGGTTGGTGCACAGCGAAGCGGGGCACATGGCCATCCCCCACGACCGGGAGCGCGACCCCTTTCCGGGCATCTGCCCCTACCACGGTGATTGCCTGGAGGGCCTGGCGTGCGGGCCAGCCATGGCGGCGCGCTGGGGCCAAACGGGCGAAACCCTGCCTGCCGGGCACCCCGCATGGGACCTGGAAGCGGAATACATCGCCCTGGCGCTGGCGAATCTGATCTATGCCCTCTCGCCACAACGCATCATCCTGGGCGGCGGTGTGCTGCATGGGCCCGAATTGCTGCCCAAGGTGCGCGCCCAGACTCGCCGCCTGCTCAATGGTTATATTCAATCCCCCTGGGTGGGAGAGAAAATCGACGCCTACATCCTGCCACCCACGCTAGGTAAGCGCTCAGGCGTGCTCGGCGCCATCGCTCTGGCCATCGACCTGGCTCGAGGCGGCGCCACCGCTTGATCCACGAGGCATGAAAACCACCTGGCACTCCGACAACCGGATTATCCTCATCGCCTGGACGTGGCGGTGGCAAGTCCAAAGACGGGGTGGGCCGACACAGCAGATCAGAACACCTGCCTGAGGTAAAATAGGCGCGGGGAGGATAGCAATTGTTCCCCAGCGCACTCTGCTGGAACCCTGCAGCCTCCTTCCATATCCAACCTCAAAGGTTCACGGCTCGTATGACTGCATCACGGCGCACCGGGTTCGAGCGGGTAATCAACAGCCGCCTGGGAATCGGGCTGGCGTTGAGCCTGGCAAAGACGATGCCACCCTCCTTAGGCTATCCTGTGGCTGAATTTCTGGCCGACAGGATTTCCGGACGTAAATCCATGCCCATGGTACGGGGTGCACGCGCCAACCAATGGGTGGTCACGGGTGAAGCTCTCTCAAGCGCTGAGCTGGACTACGCCGTGCGGGCCGTCTATCGCAACAACGCCCGCTACATCTACGATTTCTATCACCACCTGGGCAACTTGCAGAATATGATGGCGCACATCGAATACAACGCCACGGCAGAGGAGATGATCCACCGCTCGCGCACCCGCCCAGGTGAGACCGGGCTGGTGATCGCAGGTTTGCACCTGAGCAACTTCGACCTGGTGTTGCAGGCTGCCGGGATGCACGGGCTGACTGCGCTGGTGCTCTCTGCCCCCAGGCCGGGAGGCGCTTACCGCCTGCAAAACAGGCTGCGCAGAGGCTCCGGGTTGGAGATACTCCCCACCTCCCAGGCAGCCCTGCGCCGGGCGATCCATCACCTGCGCGCCGGAGGCAGCGTGCTGACCGGGATGGATTTCCCCGCCCCCGGCGGCAAACTGCGCCCGCGTTTCTTCGGGCACCCCTCAACCCTGCCGCTGCATTACGTTTACCTGGCGGTGAATACTGGCGCGCCGGTGTATATCTTCGCAGCCATCCAGGAGCAGGACGGCCGCTACCACGTCCACGCCCACGAACCGATGTTGATGGAACCCGCCCAGGACGCCGACACCGTCCTGCTGACCAACGCCGAGCGGGCCCTTCAAGTGGCGGAGAGCTACATACGCATGGCGCCTCAGCAATGGTCGATGTTCCACCCGGTTTGGCCGGAAGCTTTAGAACTGGCGCCCTGACCTGCTCTCCAGGCGGCGCAATCCCATGAAGGGAGGCCAATCATGAGTGATACTTCATCTCACCGCAGAGTCAACGACATCCTGCTCGCACCGCTGGAAAGGCCTGCCTTGCGCTGGCTGGCAGCCCACCAACCCGCCTGGGTGACGCCGGACATCCTGACCTTCACCGGCTTCCTGGGCGCAGTGCTGATCTTCGTCAGCTATGTGCTCAGCGCGTATGACAAGAACGCCCTCTGGTTGGCCAACCTGGGCTTTCTGGTGAACTGGTATGGGGACAGCCTGGACGGGACCCTGGCTCGCTTTCGCCACATCGAGCGGCCGAAATATGGCTACTTCCTGGACCACACCGTGGACGCGGTCGGTGAGACGCTGATCTTCCTGGGGTTGGGTCTCTCGCCATACATGCGCTTCGACGTCGCCTCCCTGCTGCTCATCAGCTACCTGTTGATGTCCATCCTGGTTTTCCTGCGCACCTCGCTGCGCGGCGTGTTCCAGATTTCATACATCCGCCTGGGACCCACCGAGATGCGCCTCATTGCGGTGCTGTGCAACATGGGCGTCTTCTTCTTTGGCAACCCCCTGGTGCGCCTGCCTTTCGGCTGGGCGCTGACCATCTTCGACCTG
>JAQUAE010000069.1 GCA_028687395.1 Anaerolineales bacterium
GGCACTCGAAATCGCTGAATTCGATGATGGTGATGCGGGCGTCCTGCGGTCCGAGGGACGGGTCGTCGTCCACAGGCACCGGATAGCGCTTGATTTCCTGCGGCGCCTGCTCGACCTGCGCGGCTGCAGCAGGGTTGGGCGCCACGTCGCGACCCCAGAAGAGGTACCCCACACCCAGGCCAAGCACGAAGGCCACGGGGATCAAGACCGCAAGCAAGGGAAAGCGCCTGGGCGCTGAGGCAACGACAGCTTCTGTTTCCATAAGTATCCTATACCAACCTCAAAAGGGGGCAATGACCCGTTTCGGGATTATAACACTAATAAAGGTCTGATTTCTCTCCAGGCGTCCCTGCTGGCTCACTGCTGCCCGGCAAGCGCGGTCGCCTGGGAATCCAGATAGCTGCGCACGGCGTCGTAGGTTTCGGGAGCGAGGCGCTCCAGGTGGGCGGGGAGGTGCTTGACCAGCCTGCCCGCAAGGCAGACGGGCAGCGGCGACCCGCTGACTTCGATCTGCGCAGCCGGGTGGGTAAAGACCACCAGCGGGTGAACGGGGATGGCTTCGCCGCCAGGGATGGCGGCGCCCAGGCGCTGCTGCAGGATACCTTGTGCGGAGCGCGCCGCCTTGATTGGATCGCCGAGGTGCTCCTCCACGATGTAGCGCAGCGCCCTGCCCAGGCTGATTCTCTCCCGCCAGCGCCCATCGGAGTAGCTGAACTCACCGGCCAGGTTGACCGTCTCGATGACCACCACGGCGTTGGGCGCCAGCAGAACGTGGTCGCAGGGCAGACGGGAATAATGGTACAAGCGGTGATTGTTGCTCAAGCCCTTCAGTTCTTTATCCAGGGTGTCCTCCGGGCGGGGTTTCTTCACCCAGCGGTTGGCGTAGTAGATGCCCAGCATGGCGGTCGCCAACCCCACCCCCATCAGCATGTTGGAAGCAGTGACCAGATCAGCATTAAACATGGGCAGGACCACACTGACCAGGAGTATGAGCATGCCTCCTACGGAAGCGGCGTTGGAGATGGCCGCCCGGCGCTGGACCATTTTGCGGTCGATGATGCTCTTCATGACACCTCGGACAGGCGCCGGTAGACGGGCGCCAGGGCGTCGTACAGCTCGCGGTAAACGTGATACAGGTCGTCGTAGCGTTTGCGGTTCTCGGGATTCGGCTCGACTACCTTGCCCACCGCAATCAAATCGTCGACTTCATCCATGCTGGCGTACAGGTTCATGCCCACCGCCACGGTCAATGCGGCTGCCATGGCGCCGGCTTCAAGGGGGTGTTCGACGATGTGCAGGGGATGGCCGCTCACGTCGCTGATGATCTGCGGCCAGATCTGGCTCTTGCACCCGCCACCGATGGCATTCATCTCGTCGAAGTGGTAGTCCAGGCGATGGAGCGATTCGCAAATCCAGCGGATGTGGTAGGCCACGCCCTCCATTACGGCGCGGGTGAAGTGACTCTTGGTGTGCCCCATCGAGAGGCCGACGAAGCCGCCGCGGGCGTAATGGTCGAGCACCGGGGCGCGCTCACCCGAGAGCCAGGGAAGAAAGAGCAGCTTATCCGAACCGGGCGGCACGGACATGGCATACTGGCTGAGCAGGTCGTACGTGGAGCCACCCGCGGCGCTGGCCTGACGGGCCTCCTCCTGGCACAGGGCGTCGCGGAACCACATCAGCGCCCCCCCGCCCGTTTCCATCTCGCCGGCGATCACCCACTTGGCGGGGTGGATGTGGCTGAGCCCCCAGAAAGGCTTGTCGGGGTCATTGCGGAAGGCGGGCGCGGAAATGCCCACCCAGGTAGCAGTCCCGATGCACAGGTGCGCCTTGCCATCCCGGTTAGCCCCAGCCCCTGACTGCGCCGCGGAGACGTCCCCGGCGCCGTTGACCACAGGCGTTCCCGGCAGCAGCCCGGTCAGGCGGGCAGCCTCGGGGGTGATCTCGCCGATGATCTGGGTGCAGGGGTAAGCCGGGGGGAGTTTTTCCATCGGGATTCCCAGCAGGCGACAGGCTTCCTGCGACCAAGCCTTCTGGTGGGGATCGAAGAGGAAATAAGCCGAGGCCCCCACCCAATCGGTCGCCACCTTGCCGGTCAACTGGTAGACCAGGTATTCCTTGCAATCGAACAGGTAGGCCGTGCGCGCCCACACCTGCGGGGCTTCTTCTTTCAACCAGAGCATCTTGGGGGGGACGTCCTTGGCGGTGGGGATATTGCCAGTGTATTTAAACAGCAGGGCGGGCGTCTCCCCTTCCATCAGACGGTCGGCCTGACGCACGCTGCGCAGGTCGAGCCAACTCAACATCGGGGTGAGCGGCTTGCACTGCTCGTCCACCGGCAGGGTGTTGAACATCTGGGCGGAGATGCCCACGCCGAGGATTTCAGCCGGGTCCACCCCCGACTCCTGGATCACCCGCCGCGTGGTGGCGGCTACCGCAGCCCACAGCTCGTCGGGATCCTGCTCGACCCACTCCGCCCTAGGATATTCCAGGCCATAGGATTGGTAGACCGAATGGATGACCTTGCCTTGCAGGTCGGTGATGACCGCTTTATCGCCGCCGGTGCCGGTATCGTGGGCCAGGATGTATTTCTTTTGCATGCAGAAACAACCTCTCTTGGGAAACGGCGCGGGTGGCGCCGACAGACGCCAAATCAGGTTCCCCAGCCGGGCCATGCATGGGGTCAGCGATGCATCAGCTCTTCGACGTCCTTATACCACTTGACGCGCTCCCCCACGTTGCTGCGCACCTTCCAGCGCAGGGTTTTGGGCTGGGCATCAATGTAATCCTGAAGTTGGTGGATGCGCTGGCGTACCGCCTGGCGATCCTCATCGGTCAGGCTGGTGTAGCGATCCAGCATCTCGTCCAGCAGCTTGAGATTCCCGGTGACCGTGCGCCAGAAGCCCCAATCGTTGGCCAGCGTCCTGGCAATCACCGTGGCGTTGATGACCTCGTCGTCCGTATCGCCGATGGAATGCTCGCGCAGGAGCATGATGGTATCGATCAGGTCCTTCTCGTTGATCTTGAAAATCTGCATCTTTTCCAGCAGCAGTTCCGCCAGCGGGAGAGTGAGCGATTCCACCTCCAGGCGGCCAACGAAATGGATCGGGTGGCAGAAATCCAACTTGTTGAAGAAGATATCGATGTGGCGATCGTAGGTGTGATCGTGGAAGAGGAGGCGCGATTCGCTGAACAACTGGGTCACCGCTTTATCCTCGCGGTAACCGAGCTCGACGAACAGCCTGACGATATCCTTGAAATAGATAGGGTAGGAAGCGAAGTCGATATCAGTGAACTTGCGCCCAAGGGCTTCCTGAATGTAACCGCACTGCGGGCAATGGGTACGAAAGGCCAGCGCGCCGATCAACCGCAACACCATGTGCCGGTTCTCTTCCTGAGCGAGCGCGTCCAGAATCCGGCTGCGTTCGGTATAGAAATCTTCTTGAATCTCGCCATATTTACCCATAAGGCACCTTATCAGTAATTGTTTCCGGATGATTGCCGCGGATGCGCGGCTGTCAGTCTGCAGGGTTTCTCGTGAGGCGCGGGGTGGTCAACCGGAAATCAGGATGTGGCCTTTGATTTTACCAGCTTCCAGGTTGATGATGGCGGCCTTGAGGATGCCCTCGGCATACTCGCTGCCAGCGTTGATACACAAGGTGCGCCCAATGCGCGTGTACCCCGGCGATTCATGGATGTGCCCGTGCAAGGTGAGCATGGGTTGCACCTTCTCGATCATGGTGCGCACCGCAGGCGAGCCAGCCGACTTGGTGACCACCTGCCCGCCAGCGGTGACGATCTTCAGGTTCTTGTCCAGCTCGGGGCAGGTATCCAGGCTCGACTCGTAGGGAGGGACGTGAATGGCCAGGATCGCCCGTTCGGGGTTCTCGATCATCGCCGCCAGCTCATCCAGCTTCTGCGCCAGGACGTCCTCCTCCAGGTCGCGGGCGCAGGCCCAGGGGGTCATGTTGGCATTGGAGTTGCCGTACAGCTCGAAATCACCCTCGATGACGAAGCGCTTCATATCCGGGTTGTGCACTTGGGTGAAACCCTCGATGGCTGTGTCCACCGAATACAGGTCGTCGTTACCGGGCATGAAATAAAGCTGCATGTCTAGCGGAGCCAGCTTCTCCTCGGCCAGGGCCAGCCACTCACGAACGCGCTTGATCATCTCGGCTTCAAATCGCCCAGCCATCTTCGCCCCGTCCATCTCCAGCTCGCGGGCTTCGTCCATTTCCACGACGATGGGATAGAAACCCACGTTGCTAATGATCGTCTTCAATTTCTCTAATTCGGTGGCGGTGGTGGCTTCCTCTTTGCGATTGAACAGGTAACCGACGTAGTGCCCGTCCCCCTGGTGAATGACGGGGATCATGGCTTTACCGGTCACATCCCCGCCGACGATCAAGGTCTTCGCCTTGTAATTGATTGCAGCCGATAAGAACTTGCGGAACACGGCTTCGGAACCGTGGAAATCGGAGCCATAGAGGATGCGCGTCATGCTCGAACTACCAAACAACTTCATAGTCTTCTCCTATAAAATATGATCAGGGAGGAGCGGCTGCTCCTCCCTTAGACAACACCAGGTGCGCAGGTATTATACCGGCGGAATGGACTGGAAAGTCCAGTTGATATCCACCCCCTCTGACTTCAACCGGTAAGCCCGCGCCGCGTAGAACACAATCAAGCCGCTGATAACGAACACGAGCAGGGTGCCCAGGGTTCCGGGTCCGATACGGCCGCCAACCGCCGGGAACAAGAAGGAGGCAATGATCATCCACAGTTGGTAGGCGAGGGTGATGGCACCTACGATGGTGATCACAGGCACCTTGCCGATCTTGCGCCGGACGAAGGCGGAGGCGTTTTCGAACAGGTCGGGCTTGAGGAACGGGAACAGGGTCATGGCGGTGCAGGGGACAAGCTGAGTGCAGACCGCAAAGAAGACGAAATTCAGTTGCGCGCCCATAACGCCGCCCGTCGCCGCGTCGATCACGCCGATCTCGGCGATGATGGTGATAATGGCGATGGCGATGATCGGGCTATGCAACGTGGGGTGAATGTAACACACCCGCTCCGGAATCAGCCGGTCGAAGGACCAGGCAAAGATGATGCGGCTGCAGTAGAAGAAGTAGGTTTGCGCCAGGTTGATCAGGGTGTAGACCCAGGCAATCGCTACGATCCAGAGCAGGATGAAATTGGGCCGCAGGATGGCGGCGTAGAAGGTGATCCACGGCATGGCGCCGCCCTCGTAACCGATGTTGCTCAGGTAACTCTCGGCGGCCAGCCATTCCAGGGGTACGTGGCGCTGCAACAGGAGAGCGCCGACGACGAAGATCGCCCAGGTGACGATCAGCGAAGCCCAGCTACCCGAAATCAGGGTTGTATCCGCTTGTTTGACTTCTCCAGCGAAGAAGGTGGGGATGTAGTAGCCGTAGAAGATCCAGAAGCCCATGATCAGGCCAGCCAGCGTCATGATGGCTACGTTGGGGTTGACCACCATGCCGTTGGCTTTGGCTAGATCGATGCGCTGGGCGAAGCTGCCCGCGCCCATGAACTTATCCCACGCCTCGGGGAAGGCGCCCGACGGCGCGGCGCCCAGTTGGAAGTACAGGATCACCCAGGCGAGCAATCCCAGGAAGAAACCGATCTCCAGGATGCGCAGGATCGTGCGGGTGGGGAGGATCATGGTGACGAACGTGATGACGGTGCAGATGGAGCCAATCACAATGATCCCGGTGGGCGTGGAGGACCAGTCGGCGAAGGCGACGAAGCCCGGATTCTCCATGACGATGCCCATTGTGCGGAACAGGACGGGCATGGCCGTCTTCGGGATCCAGGCGATCAACGAGCCAGCGACCATCGCCGAGAAGATTACCAGGGTCCAGCTCGCCGCGAAGGCCAGCGGAGCGCTCAGCGTGCGGCTGGCCAGGGTGTAGTCCGCCGCGGAGCGAGGCATGGTGGCGCCGATGGCTGAATAGGTATAGGCGTGGAACAGGCATAAAATCATGGCGACGGTCAGGACGCCGATGATGCTGCTCCCCGGCCAAACTCCGGCCACCCAGGAGAAGGGAATCAAACCGGATGACGACAGGCTGATACAGTGCACGCCGAAGACCATGGCACCAAAAACGCCAATGGTGCGTACGAGACCAGAACTCTTACGCGCGTACAGTCGCTTATCTTCCATAGTGCCAGCTGCTTGTGCCATTGTAACCTCCAGATGAAAAAGAGTGATAAAAGAACCACAGGCTGGATGGGGGGGGTTCGGCCGTCCCCAGGTGTTTATATCTGTATAAAATCAGCCTCCTTTCCGCCCACGTGTCGCAGAACTTCCTGGGAGCTGGCAGGCTTTACGCCGCGTTCAGTCCAGATCGACGTTCATGTGGACGCGGGCGAAGTCGCTCCTCAGAAAGTCTTGTGTGTATTGGATGGGCATCCCGCTTTCGCCGCTGTAGATGGTGCGGGTGAGCATCAGCAAGGGTGAACCCTCCTCGACGCGGAGCTGGCGAGCGATGGTCTCGTTCGCCGCCACCGCCTCGACCGTTTGCGAGATGCGCCCCGGATTGGCATGATAGACCTTGACCAACAAGTCGAACAACGAGGTCTTCTCCAGGTCCCACTCTTCCAGTTCGGGGCAACGCGAGCATGGAAAAAAACTGCGCTCCAGGATGACTGGAACGCGGTTGGCTAAACGCAGGATGACGACGCGATAAAGGGGGTGGCCGATCTCGACCGCGAGCTGCTCGGCCAGGCGGCGGCTGGCAACCACCTCGCTGAATTCCAAGAGCTGGCTGCTGGTCGCCAGATTGCGGTCCTGGATCGCTTTGACGTTGTCCACAAATTCGTGGGATTCATAGGTGACACGCGGGCGCGCCACATACGTGCCCGAGCCATGTCGGCGCTCTAACAACCCCTCGCTGACCAGCTCGGTGAGCGCGCGGCGAACCGTCATGCGACTGACCCCCAACTCTTCGCTGAACTCGCGCTCGGATTGGATCTTCGTGTCTGGGGAGAGCTTCCCAGAGAGGATCAATTCAGCGATGTGTTCCTGGATTTGTACGTAAAGCGGCTTGTTAAGGCCACTGTTCATATACCACTTTCCCTGCATTTCATAAAATTGTGCTGATTAACACAAATGGTTCGTGGTATATCTGGTACCAATCGCGCGCTTATTCGGGATTTTAAACAGCCAAAACGAGGGAAAAATCACTCAATCGAGTGCTTTTCGGGGCAAAATCAGGCGTATTATACACTATCTACCCCGGAAAATCAAGCGTTTCCCGCAGATGGGGGCCCAAAGCGGCTTATTTTGTGCCCACTTGTGCTATGTGCCCCAGTATTGCCAAAGTGGTATATGGTATATCTCGCCCACTCCGCCAGCCCATCCAGCGTATATCCCACTATGACCAAACGCTTTCAGAACAAAGCGGTGCTCATCACCAGCGCCGCCCTCCTGGCGGATGGCGGCAACACTGCACAATAAGTCCCCCCGTCGAACGGGCAAAAGCATATTGATTTTCGCGCCGGAATCCTTTATAAAGAGAATAGAGAAAACAGGTCAAGCGAGGGGATGGCCTCGCATGACCCCCAGGGAACCGTCCCGTGCGCGGCGAGCGCCTGCGCCTCAGCGCAATCCGGCAAGCCGGGTGGGGATGGGTCTTGATTCGCTGGAAAGGAGCGCCAACATGGAAACACCCATTGGCAAAGTAGTCCACTATTACGACCGGATTGGCGTCGCTGTGCTGCAATTGAGCGACGACCTCAAAGTCGGCGATTTCGTCCACATCCTGGGGCGCACGACGGACTTCACCCAGCCGGTCGCCTCAATGGAGATCGAGCACCGCAAAGTCCAGGCGGTGCCGGCCGGGGAAGTGGCGCTGCTGGTCGTCGCTCCGGCGCGCGCCGGGGACGTCGTGTTCA
>JAQUAE010000070.1 GCA_028687395.1 Anaerolineales bacterium
TTCATCTGGGAGACATCCGCGGGCTGCTTGGTGTACATGGTGATGGCATAGTGCCACAGGCGCCTGGCGGAGGTGCGGGTGACGTTCTTGACCACGTTCCCATTGCGCAGGTCGCGCATGGTGTAGGTTGCGACGCCGGCGCGTTCCTCCACCGAGACCACCTCGACCCCGGTGCGCGGGGCGGTGCCCTCGTGGGGATGCTCGACAACCTTAGGAGGCGCTTCGGCGGGTTCACTGGGGGGCGCCTCCACGATGGTTTCTCCCTTGGGCAAACCGCGCCTCACCAGGTTGACGATCTCATCGCGCACAGCCAGGCCGGTTTCGGTCTCCGAGCGCACGTAGATCTTGTTTTCGTCAACGGCGTATGGCGGGTCGGTGCCAGTGGGGATGAGCACGCGCACGATCTTCTTGCTGCCCGCCTCGTGGATATCCAGGGCGCACTGCAGCGGCGGGGTGATGCGGTTATCGATTTCCTTCTCCAGGGTAAGGATAGCCTGCTCTGCGTCGGGCACACCGATGACCGGCTTGCGCGGGTCGTTGCCCAAACCGATGTACAGTGTGCCGCCGTTGGTGTTGGCGAAGGCGCAGATATCGGCGATGATGGCGTAGCGCTTGCCGCCACGCACCACCATACTCTCGTGGAAATCCTGAACGATGCTGGTGCCTTCCTCGCGTGCCGCCTGGACGAAATCGTACGCCGGCTCCTCGGTATGGCGGTGCGGGCGCGTGCGAGCGAAATCGTTGCTGGTGAATAGCTCCAGCAGGGCTTCGAAGCTCACATCCGGCAGGAGCACCTCCGTGGCCCGATCGCCGACGCCCAACAGTTTCTTCTTGACCGGATCGGCGGTCAGGCGGTGCGAATCGGAGCCTTGAATGCAGTGCATGCGGCGCGGATATTCGGGCTTGGTGCCGTTGAAAAAGGCGGCCGAAGAACTGCGCCCTTTGGCTTCCAGGTCGGTGACTTCGAGGGCGTGCAAGTTCGGATCTTGAGTATAGGCGATCTTGGTTTGCCCGCCGAAGGGGAAGCCACGCATCGCCACCCCGTTGCTGGAGTTGGCGTGTGCTGCAATCACCAGCCCCTCCACCTGGTTGATCATGCGATAAGCAGCCAGCACGTCGGTGGTGGCGCCCACAGTAGCTGAGCCCAGGTCCAGTTGGTCGCCGGGGATGCGCAAATCGAGCAGCAGGTGTTCGATCTCTCGCGTCGGCTTATCAGGATGGAAGAGGGCAAGGATGTGAAAGCCAAATGTGGCGGTGAACTCGAATCCGGGCAAGACGAGAATCTTTTGGCGCAAGCGGCGGTACTCATTTAAGCGCTGGCGCTCCTCCGGCAACAAGCGGTTGAGTTGCTCGAGCATCTCGAGCTGCTGGATTTCCTCCTCCATGCTCCGGTAGCCGGCAATAGTGTTGTGATCGGTAAAGGCGAGCATATCCAGATTGCGCGCTTCCGCTCTTTTAAGGATATCCAGGTAACGCACGCCTTCCTGTTGAAAATCGCTCGATGCAGGCGTATGCACGTGAATATCCATCTTACGCCATTGCATTGCACCTCGATTACGTTTCCTTGTCATAAATGTCTCTCAATCTCAATGAATAATTGGAAAAAGTGGATCAATGTCGATCCGCAGTGGTCCCCTGTAAAGCTTTCTTCACTCTCCCGAGAATCTCGTCGGGCATGAAGGGTTTCTGGATGAAATCGTCAGCTCCTTGGCGCAGGCACACCTCGCCCAACGCCATCCCCGAATACATGATCACTCGCGCCAAGGCAAAGCTCGCGTCCTCCCGGATAGCAGCCAACAGGTCGAAGCTCTCCCGCCCGTAAAGGTGCACGTCCATCAAGAGCAGGTCTGGGCGCTCCTGTCGCGCCAGGTCGAGAATGTCTTCAAAATGGGCGCGACCTTCCAGATGGACCACCTGGTAGCCTTCCATCTCCAGCAGGGTGCCCAGGAGCCCTTCCATGGCGCGATCATCCTCAACCAGCATCACTTTTGGCATCTTTTTTCTTTCTGGGGGCGGGTGCCCGGCGCACCTTCAGCTTGGTTGCTGGCGCCATAGGCAGCGGCTCGAGGGAGGCTTCCAATACCTCATCGACCGTCTCGGCGAAGACAAATTTCATCTGCTCGCGAACTTCCTTGGGCAGGTCGTCCAGGTCGGCTTCGTTGCGCACGGGCAGGATTACGGTCTTCAAGCCTGAGCGGTGAGCTGCCAGGACCTTCTCCTTGATGCCGCCGACGGGCAAAACCTGGCCGCGCAAGGAGATTTCCCCGGTCATGCCCACCTCGCAGCGTACCGGCCGGCCGGAAATCAGCGACACCAGCGCTGTGGCAATGGCAACGCCTGCAGAAGGGCCGTCCTTGGGCGTCGCCCCGGCCGGGATGTGCAGGTGGATATCGGCGCGGGAGAAAAACTTCTCGTCTAAGCTGAGCTGCTGGGTCTTGGAGCGCACGTATGACAGCGCAGCGCGAGCCGATTCCTGCATCACGTTCCCCACCGAGCCGGTGATCTGGAAACCCTTGGAGCCGGGCATGCTGGTGGCTTCGATGAACAAGATGTCCCCGCCCACCGGGGTCCACGCCAAGCCGGTGGAGACGCCCGGCACCGAAGTGCGCTTGGCAATTTCTTCGGTGGCGTAGAAAAGCGGGTGTCCCAGGTATTCCTGGACAAGCTCTGGGGTCACCTCGACCGAGGCGGCTTTCTTCTCGGCGATGCGGGTGACCACCTTGCGGCACACTGCCCCAATCTGGCGTTCCAGGCTGCGCACCCCCGCCTCACGGGTGTAGGAGCGGATGAGCTTCAGCAGGGCGGCTTCACTGAAGGCGACTTCCTCTGGGTGCAAACCATTCTCGAGTAACTGGCGCTGGATCAAATACTGTTGGGCGATGGCAACCTTCTCGCTCTCGGTGTAGCCGGCCAGAGGGATGATCTCCATGCGGTCGCGCAGTGGGCCGGGAATGGTGTCGAGCTGGTTTGCCGTGGTGATGAACATCACCTGGGAGAGGTCGAAGGGCACTTCCAGG
Organism: Anaerolineales bacterium; assembly: GCA_028687395.1. Taxonomy (GTDB): domain Bacteria; phylum Chloroflexota; class Anaerolineae; order Anaerolineales; family UBA4823; genus JAQUAE01. The sequence goes on from JAQUAE010000070.1 coordinate 3,018, forward strand.
TAGTGGTCGCGGAACTCGTTGTTTTGCTCCGGGTCGAGCACCTCGAGCAGGGCGGAAGCCGGGTCGCCGTGGTAATCGAAGACCAGCTTATCGACCTCGTCGAGCATGAAGACAGGGTTGCGCGATTCCACCCGGCGCAAGGCCTGAATGATGCGCCCCGGCAAAGCGCCGATGTAGGTGCGGCGGTGGCCGCGGATCTCCGCCTCGTCGCGGATACCACCCAGTGAGCTGCGCACGAACTTTCGCCCCATAGCGCGGGCGATGGACCGCCCCAAGGAGGTCTTACCCACCCCCGGCGGGCCGACGAAACACAAGATCACACCCTCGCGCACGTGCCGAATGGCGTCCTCCTTATCGGGAGCCACCTCCACAGGTCGCTCCTGGCGCAGCTTGCGCACGGCAAGATATTCCAGGATGCGTTCCTTGACGTCCTCCAGGCCGTAGTGATCCTGGTCGAGCACCTGGCGAGCGTGGGCGATATCCAGGTTATCTCCGGTTATCGTTGCCCACGGTAAGGAGACCAGCCAGTCCAGGTAGGTGCGGATCACGCCGTATTCAGCGGCTGCAGTTGGCAGGCGGGCGAGGCGCTCCAGCTCTCGACGAGCCTGTTTGTCCGCCTCCTCCGGCATGCGTGCGTTCTCGATCTTCTGGCGGAACTCCTCCACCTCGGCGGTCTGTTCGTCGCCTTCGCCCAGCTCGCGCTGGATGGCCTTGAGCTGCTCGCGCAGGAAGTACTCGCGCTGCACCTTCTCGATTTCCGAACGCGCCTCGTTCTGGATCTTCTGGCCGATCTCCAGGACTTCGACCTCGTGTACCAGGATGCTCGCCAGGCGGCGCAGCTTCTCGGCGGCCGAATCGATCTCCAGCAGCGTCTGTGCGTCCTTGAGCTCCATGCGTTGGAAATTGGCCACGGTGTAGACCAATTGCAGGGGCTCTTCCAAGGAGAGTACAGCGGAGACCAGCTCGCGCGGGATGGAGGTGATCATCTCGGCGATGCGCTCGAACTGGCCGCGCACGTTGCGCGTCAGAGCCTCCACTTCCGGCCCCTCCTCGACCGTCTCCGGGATCAGCTCGATGTTCGCCTTCAGGTAGGGTTCCGCCTGGACGAACTCGCTGGTTCTGAAGCGTGCCACGCCTTGCACCACCAGGCGGATGGTACTATCCGCGGCGCGGAACAAGCGGTGCACCACGGCCACCGTCCCTACCGGAAAGAGGTCCTTCGGTTCAGGGAGCTCCAATTCCGGGTTTTGAGAGGCGACCAAGCCGATCAGGCGGCTCTCGCTAGCCACGACGTCATCCACCAGGCGAATGGAGCGCGCTTGCCCGATGGTGAGCGGCACCACCGTGTGGGGGTAAACCACCAGGCCGCGCAGCGGCAGGATGGGCAGCACCGCAGGGATTTGCATCTCCTCCGATTTTTGCTCATCGCTGGGCTGCGCTTCCCCCTGCTCGGATGCAATCACCTGAGGGACAATGGATTTCAAGATCACTTCTTCGAAATCAGAATCGTCTTGTTCGAACATCGTCAGGTAATCCAGGAAATTAGAACTCCATCTTGAAGCTGGCATGGTTTATTTTTATCGGTTCTTTCGGATAGGGCTGGTGGAGGCTCGCCTGTCGAGTGGCTGGCCGGCGCCCCGGCATGCCCGCCGACCGGCTACGTTCAACCTGCGGCTCATTCTTCAATCTGCACCTGGTAGGGCGCGGCCTTCGGCAACATGATGCGCAAGAACCCTGCCTGGTAGAGCGCCTCGATTTTTTCGACTTCGATAGCGCAGGGGAGCTCGACTTCGCTGAGAAACTCGCCAAAGCGGATTTCCATCTGGTGATAGGCGCGCTTCTCCTGCGCATCCTGGCGGAAGCCGCGGATGGACAAGCGGCTACCATCCAGCATGATGTGGAAATCGGTATCACGCATGCCAGCCACTTCCACCCTGACCACGATGGCGCCCTGAACCTCGAACATATCGGTGGGAGGCCGCCAGATGTGCGAGTAGGCGGCAGCCTTGCGGCGAGCAGATTCCACTTCCAGGTGTTGGATGTTCTCGAAAACGAAAACGCACGGCCGGCGGCTATCAGGTTTCAATGACACCCTAATCATTGCACACCCATGCCATCAGGACGCTATCACCCGCCGGGTTGCCCACGCGCCGCGCTCAGGCAGCCAGAGCCTGGCGTGCAGCCTGCAACACCTGTTCATAATCGGGCTCCTCGCCAATGGTGGGCATATAGGCGACGTATGCTAGCCTGTCGTTCCGGTCGATGACGAAGACTGCCCGGCGGAAGAGGCGCGGTTCCTTGAGCAGGACGGCGTACTTTTCGCCAAACTCCCCCGCCAGGTGGTCGGATAGGGTGAGCACCCTGTCTACGCCGGCCGCCCCGCACCAGGATTTCAAGGTGAAGGGCAAATCCATGCTGACCGCCAGGATGGCGATGTCCTCATCCAGAGCAGCCGCCTCCTGGTTGAAACGTCGCGTCTCACGATCGCACACCGAGGTGCTCAACGAGGGTAAGGCTGCGATGATGCGCACCTTGCCGCGGGTCTCTTCCAGGGGGCGCATAAGCGACCAATCCATCGCCTGGGCGCTAAACCCGGGTGCCACCTGGCCCACCTGAAGGTCCGCGCCGATGACGGTAACGTCCTGCCCGGCAAACTTGATGATACCTCTACGCTCGATACTCATTACACTCCTTTTTTCAACCAACCATCCCTCAGGCGCCCCTGGCGGGATTCGAACCCACAACCATCGGATTAGAAGTCCGGTGCTCTATCCATTGAGCTACAGGGGCAGGTGCTAAGCCTCCATGATCGGGCGCAACCCTTTATACACCCGAATCCCGGAAAGCGTGCGCAGGATAGTGTCCGCGGGGCGGTTCAGGCGCTCCGCCAGCTCTTCGCAACTCAAGGCGGCGTTGCCGTTGGAAAGGAAGATACGGAACACCGCGTCGACCATCGAGGTGCGCTGGGTGATGAAATCCGGTTGCTGGGCGCAATGGCCGATCAGCACGTGCTGCAACCCATCGACGCGCTGCACCTCGGCGGTCTGGGGGTCGACCCAATCGACCAATTCACCCTCCCTGGCATCCTGAAACGACTCCTGGTGCTGCGGGCAGAGATAGCTCTGCAGGTAGACGCGCCAATCGCGATCGTTCTTCCTCCACCAATCAAAATCGATGTGGTAACGGGTATGCACGGTTGGCTTGACCACACTAAGGCGCTTCGATTCGATCAACTTGCCCCTCCTGAGGTTGCGATGGGTTACTTGTGTTCTGTTTCGGAGTAGCGAAAATGCAAGTCGCCAACATGGTCAAACCAGGGGCGGGAAGCGAGCAACTCCAGTAAGGGGCCCGGCGGGCAGCGGCGGATGATGTTCGTCGCCGCGTACAACTCACTGGCGTGTACATGCCCTTGGGGGTTCAACTTGGTCAATTCGCGCATCACGTCCACCACCACCTTTTCGAAGGGTGGGCGTTCCTTTTGCATCCTCTCCCAAACCTGGTCGATAGCCTCCGGGTCCGGCACGGCAATGGCCATGCGCTCGTCGATGGTAGAAGCTACCACCTGGCGTAACATGGCAAAGACGATGCCGCCATCCGACCCCACCAGGACGGTGCGCACCCATTCCCGGCTGGAACGGCGCATATCGCTGCGGATGATCACCTCACCCTGCTTCGCGCTGCGTTCCACTCGCACCAGGCTGCCCGGGATCAGGTTGCGCTTGTCGTACCATTCCTTCAACCCGTACACATAGCGTTGCTGGCGAACGACCCAGGCAGGGAAGCTCTCGCCCGTATCGCCATCCCGGATATCGAAGCGGATGCGCGGCGCCTCGTATGCCGTGGGGAAGAACAGCCGCGTGCGGGAGGATAATGGTAATGTACCCACCCGCCAGTGCGGGTAGAGCAGGCATATCTCGACGTCCGCCAGTGGGAGCGCTTTGCCATCCCCGGGGGACAGCTCGTCATCCACAGCGCGCTCGAGAGCCAGCATTTCCGGCGTCAGCCGGGCGCGGTCGTAGTCGATCGCCACATGCCGCAAATAGACCGGCGTCTCGCGCACCTCGGCTGGCTCCAGGCGTCTGAGGAACCACAACACTTCACCCGCGGTGCCCACCTCGTCGAAGCGCGGGTCTTCCTGCAAGGCGTAATCCATGGAAAACTCGAGCAGTTTCGGATTGACGTTGGACGCCACCTCGATCTGTTCCAACAGGGCAGCCGTGGGCAGCGGCCCGCCCCCGGCCATATCCAGAACCGCCTCCGCCAGGTTCAGGTGGCCAAGGTTGATGTCGACCAGAAGCGCCCGTGGGAACCAACGCCCGGCGATGCGGACGAAATCGGCGTTGGCCTGCAAGCCTTCGTCCAATCGCTCGGCCAGCATGTCGCCGTGCCCTTCCAAGACGGCTGCCGGGTTGAGGGAGGGGTCATCGCCCACCACGCCGACCGGCTGGTTGAGCGCATGATCATCCACCCGGGAGGCGTATTCGCGCGATTCGCCGCCCTCGAACTTGATGCGTATCACGTCGAAGGCCGCCAGTTCGGGGTTCACACCCGGGCGTACCTCCTGGACTTCACCGTGCCGCCAGTTCAACGCCGGAAAGACCAGCCTCTGCCCCACAGCATACGAGTCCTTGGGATAATAAATATCCGCCCCGGAGCTGCGCTGCTGCTCGATGGCTAAGCGCTCCACCCGAACCCGTTCGTTGACCAGCAGCGTTAGCAATTCGCGATTGGA
>JAQUAE010000071.1 GCA_028687395.1 Anaerolineales bacterium
AAGGCGGGGAAAGACGAACCAGCCTCGCTTCATGGGCGCCGGGTGTGCGTGTTTAATAGGGATCATTCACGGTGCGCCGGATAAACGTCTCATTCGTGCTGCAGGTGCAGGCGATGATCTTATCCTCATCGCGGGTCAGGAAGCCTTTGTAGGCTGCGTCTCCCGCGTGGGCGATCCAACCGCTCAGGTTGAAAGGCATTGGGCCATCGGCAGCAATCCATTCCCCATTGAACTTGCGGGCGATGTGGACGTGCGTGCCGGTGGAATGCCCACCCTCGCAGGAGGGGTGGCCCAGGCGCGTGCCGATATCCACCCACGTGCCGATCGGCACGCTGCTTTCTGCAGAGACGTGTAAGTAGAGCAGCACCCAACCGGTTTGTTCGCGACCGTCTCCATCCAGGTCCAGCACGACCACTCCCTTTCCGGAGCGCACCACGAGGCCGGTGGCCGAGGCGGTCACCCAGGCGTTGGAATCCACGCAGCCAGGTTCGCCACTGGCGGGGGCAAAATCCAGCGCAGCGTAGGAGCCATCCTGCTCCCAGGCACCATGCGGTCCCCCGGTAAAGCTCCACAAGCGATCCATCTCGAACGGCAAGGTCATGGGGGGCTGGGTCAGACCTGGGGGATAGAGCGGTTCTACCTTGAGGGCACGTTCCCAGGGATTGCCATACATCTGGGTATAGAGCGCCGGGAACCCTTGCTCCATGTCGACCGCCTGCACCCAGCGGTTGCTGTCGAACATCTGGGCAAAATAGTATTGCAGCGCTACGCTCCCCGCGTTCAGGTCTGGCGCCAGACGGGTGACGTATCCGTCCTTGGCGAAGCGCAGATCGCTCAGGCGACCCTCCCGCCAGCTATAGTAGCCAATCGAGAGCTGGTCTACCGTCCACACCAGTTGCCTGTACAGGCTGGCGTAGCTGAGGTTGACGTAGCCCATTGGGTATTTTTCCTCGACCGCGTTAGCCGGTTGGCCGGTCACCCAGTGGCTCTGGTATTCCAGAATTGCCAGGAGCAGGCGGGGGTTGATCGAGTTTTCCAGGGCGACCCGTTCGACGATCTCAGCCCCGCTCTTCAGCCCGGAGCTCTGCGTCCATTCGCGGTAGGTGCTGAGCTTGCCGCCGGCCTGGTTGACGTAAGCGACGATGTCGAAGTCGGTGGCAGAGGGCGAATACACCAACTCACTGTCCGGCAGGATGTGCTGTGAGGAGGTGGTATTCACCAGACGGCGGGGGATGATCAATAACTGGCCGGGTGGCAGCAAGGCGGTCGGGTGTAAGGGGTCCGGCGAGGTGATCTCGGTAGGATCGGCGTCGAAGCGAATGGCTACCACCGGCAAGGTATCGGCCGCCTGTGTGTAATACAGGATGGGCGTGGAGTCGATGGTGACGGTTGGCCCGGCAGGGGGGTCAGGCGTGTCCTGAGGCGGCGGCGTTACCCCCCAGGTTTCTGTATCGATCACCTGTGGGGTGGGCGAGGCGGATAACAGCCCGGCGTCAGGGGTGTTTAAAAGGGCGGCGAGCTCTGGGGGCAGGGTTGGGCTGGAGCGAGGCGCAATCCAGTATTCGGCTCGGGAGCAGGAGAGCGTCGAGATAGCCAGTGCGAGTCCCACGGCCAGGGCGCGCAGCCCAAAGGTTGAGGGGCGATGTCTAACGTTGGATGCGGTTCTTCGTTGATTGACCGGCTTCGGCCTCGACTTTTTTACCATCACGCTCCAGATATCCGTCATATTCTACACCTAAACCCGCAGACACCCAGCCGTCGAGGACGAAAGGCAAGCCCTGGTCGGCGGGGATCCATTCTCCATTGTACCTGCGTGCCAGGTGAACGTGCGTGCCGGTGGAAAGCCCTCCCTCGCAGGAGGGGTGGCCAATGCGCTCACCGGCTTCCAGGTGCGTCCCCGGTGCGACGCGTTGGCGTTCCTCGATGTGCATGTACAGGATCACCCAGCCGGTTTGCACCCACCCATCGTTGCTTGCCCCACCTTCACCGTCCAGGTCTTGCAGCACCATGCCGTCCTCGGCGAAAAGGATCGTGCCCGGCGCCACGGCGGTCACCCAATCGTCGCTCGGTATGCAGCCCAAGGCGTCGGTATGCGGGGAGAAGTCCAGCGCTGCCCAGGCGGAGCCGCTATCCCAGCCGCCGTGCGGGCCGCCGGTGAAAGCCCAGCGTACGCCCGGCTCGAAGGGGAGCTGCAAGGCGGGCTGGCGCAATCCCTCCGGCAGCAGCGGTTCGATTGCTAAATCGAAGGGGTAGCCAAACAAGGCATCGTAGACATCGAACAGTCCCTGTGGAGATACTGCTTCCATCCACTCTTGATAGCCATCCAGTTGGGCGAAAAGGTGCTGCACGCCAGCCGTCCCGGCGTTGATCGTGGCAGCAATGGGGATGATGCGCCCGTCGTTGAGCACCCAGGTGGCGACGCCGTTGACACGCCACAGGTAATATCCACGGTTCAGGTTGTTGGCAGCCCAGGCGAGCTGGCGGTAGAGGCCGGCGCGCTGAGGGTCGCGCCAGCCGAGGGGGTATTCCAGCGTGGCTTCCTTGGGATCGGGCCGGGTGACCCAACGGCTGCGATATTCCAGGATGGCTAGCAGCAGGCGGGGGTTCACCGAGTAGTTGCGCGCCACCATCTCGACGATCTGCGCCCCACTCAGGCGGGTCTCCTCGTCCACTTTCTCGCGGTAACGAGCCAGGTAGCCGCCCCGAGTCTCAATGAACGCCGGGAGGTCGAAATAGGCGCTCATTGGGCCGTAGACCAGCTCCGAATCGGGGATGATTTTGAAATCCTGGCTGGCGCCCTCCAGGGTGGGAACCGGTATGATCAGGCGCTGCCCAACTTCCAGAAGGTTGGGATTTTTCAACTGGTTGGCGTCCATGACCTGTTCGACGCTGATGCCAAAGCGCTGGGCGATCTGCCCCAGCGTATCGCCGTACCGCACCACGTATTGTTCGGGTTCGGAGCGTGGGGAGGGCAGCGGGTGCGGCGCGTCCGGGGTAGGCGTCAGCAGCGGGGCGCCGGGCAGGCGCGTGGGTGGCAGGGCGACCGCAGGGTGGGTGGCACTGGGGATGCCGGAGGCCGCACCTGAATTGGAAGCACTCCAACTCGGGCTGTTCTCTGGCAGGACGGCCCGCGCGCACGCCAGCGCTGCCGTCAGGGTGAACAGCGTGGAGATGGCGATGAGACGATTGCGGGTTTGCGCGCTGGATGGTCGCATGACAGGCATCCACACGCATTCTACACGAAAAGTGGGTCGGGTAGGGCTGTCTCACACTTTTTGGCCGGCCGCGTGTTGTTTCGAGCGCTCCACGCCGGCGATGCTCTCCTTCGGCATGCGCCGCCAGGCGAACAGGTTTTCTGGCGACTGGTCTTCGAGTGCCAGGCGGACGGCTGGTTTGGGAGGCAGGTGTCCCCCGGGCTAGCCGGCAGGGCGGCTCTCCCCCTTGACTTTTGCCGCCGGTGTGGGTATGGTAGAGGCGGCAAACCCGCCTGTGCGGTGACCTGATGGACGAGCCTCGACCTGCGCTTCCCCAGAAACACGCTTGCTTTCGCTTCGAGGGCGAGCTGAACGATTTCCTCGCCCCCCGGCGCAGGGGCGGGACGGTCATGCTTGCCTTTCGGGGGGCCCAATCCGTCAAGCACCTGGTCGAATCCCTGGGCGCGCCCCACACCGAGGTGGGCGCCATCCTGGTTGGAGGCGCGGCGGTGGTTTTCGACTACATCGTGCAGGATGGCGACCAGGTCAGCGTGTACCCGCTCAGCGCGCAGGGGGACGGCCTGAGCCCAGGCGCGGCGCTCGCCCCACCGGGGGAGGCGCGCTTCGTGCTCGATAACCATCTCGGGCGGCTGGCGGCCTACCTGCGCATGCTCGGCTTCGACACGCTCTACCGCAACGATTACCAGGACGGCGAACTGGCGGCAGTGTGCCATGAGCAAGACAGGATTCTCTTGACCCGCGACCGCCGCCTGCTGATGCGCAATTCGATTGCCTGCGGCTATTGCGTGCGCAGCAAGAATCCCCGCCAGCAACTGGCGGAGGTGGTCGGGCGCTACCGCCTGGCCGCCGCCATCGCGCCCTTCAAGCGCTGCATCCGCTGCAACGGCGTTCTGCGCCAGGCGCGCAAGCAGGAAGTGCTCCACCTGCTCGAACCGCTGACCCGCCAATACTTCGATGAGTTTCAGCAGTGCCCGGAGTGTGGACAGGTCTACTGGAAGGGCTCGCACCACGCCCGCATGCTGGCGCTGATCCAGTCGGTGCTGCCTGAAACGTAGGCGGCCGCTCCCCCCATTCGGCCGGCGCGGCGCGTATAATCGGCGGGTAATGTAACCTTTTATGTAAGCAGGTACATTCCTCATCAAGACGCGCAAAAGACGAACGTTGTGATAACCACGCCGAAGCTCGCATAGGCATATTGGCTGGCAACCCAATGCGATAGATGGCGCTTACCGTATTTCAGGTTCAAGGGTATGTTTGGCAGTGCGAAAACCCATGGTTAGCTTAAGTGTAGGCTCGTGGCTGGGCCGCCTCCCAAGCTAATGCAGCAGATTGGATCTTTGATTCCGGATTGAAGACGAAGATGTTGAGACGACTTCGCTTCGATTTTATGGATATGGCTATTGCTCTCGGCCTATGGCTGTGCAGCTTGCCTCTGGTAGGCTTGCTGATCGTTCCTTTTTTTGGATGGAGAGCGGGAGCAATCCTTGCAGTGGCTTTGTTCTTTGCTGCCATGGTGGTCTGTTGGGGAATTTGCGGCCGGAAAGTGTATAACAACACCAAAAACGGATCATCTTTCTAAAGTAAATTCAATATGCGAACTGACGTTTCAAAACAAATCGATCTTGAATCAGCCTTTGTCGATCGCTTGTCGGAAGCAATCAACCAGTCTGGACATAGCCCTGAAAGAATCGCCTTCATCAATTTGTATGTCGCCCTCAAATCTAAACCTATGGCGATCTTGATTGGGCCAGGACAGAGCGGGAAAATCGCCGCTGTTCAATGCCTTGCTCATCTCCTGATGGGTGATCATCGCCATTGCCAAATGATGATTGGTCACCCCTGGAGATTCGAAAAGAGTGAAATGGTAGCCTGGTTTGCCGAAGTCCATGAACGATTCACCACCCAGAAGCTGCTTGGGTTAATCGAGGAGGCCTGGCATCCGGATAACGCCCGCCAGGTGTTCATCGCCTGCCTGACCCGGATCAGCCCCTCGGAGTTGCTCAATTTCTTTAGCGAAGTGGCTTATCAGCTCCGGCATAACCAGCTCATGAGAATTGGGAATGTTCATTTCTCGGAACCCATTCCATTTCCCACGAATCTATTTCTCATCGGAACGATGGACACATCGGATTTCGGATTTTGGGGCCCCGACCTTTTGTCAAAGACTAACCTCATTCGTTGGAATAATAATGGCGTCACGACTGCACTACTTCAAAGCGATCATTCGAAATTTCCGGAGAGCGAGTTTCTACGCTCCTGCATTCGTGACAAACAGGAAGCGTATCGCCGAGTTCACATGATACTAGAAGGAAAACGACAACCTTTGAGGCCTCTGTTGCAAGTAGAAGCGCTCTTGAGCGATTATGCAATCGCCTCCCTCAGTTGGTTGGTGGACGAGGCCATGGTTTTCCTGGCTAACTCGTGGACCAGGCAGGGTATTGGCCTCTTTGATCCTTGCCCCAACTACAATCTGGAGATTGCGCTAGATTACGCCATCTCCCAGGCCATTCTTCCGCTCGTATACAACGATATCCATAACAATCGGGGCTTGAAAGAAGCGTTGCGAATAACTTTAGATTCGCGCTTTCCCCGATCAACATCATTCCTAGATCAGTAGGGAAGGAGGTGAGACAAGTATGGCGAACACTGTAAAAGACCTTGTTTGTGGTATGGATGTCAATCCTGCGACATCCGCTTGTAAGTCCGATTACCAAGGAAAGACCTATTATTTCTGCTCGCTGGGTTGCAAAAAGGCTTTCGACAAAGAGCCAGAAAAATACATCCGAGCTCATGGTCCTGTCCACGACACACATCGCTAAACGACCATTGGATTTGGGGCGGCCGTTCGATGGGTGTCCGCCCCTTCCATCCCCTCACTGAGGTTTCAAAGAATGCTTACCATCAATATCGATCCGATCATCCTCCACATTGGGCACTTCACGTTGCGCTGGTACAGCCTGGTCGTCATGGCTGCCGTTGCGGTGGGCATCTGGCTGACGGTGCGGGAAGCCGAACGGAAGGGATTTTCCAAAACGGGAATCTTCGACATCGCCTCGTGGGTCGTCTTGTCTGGCCTGGTTGGAGCGCGTCTCTTCCACGTTCTTGATCATTGGTCGGATAAGTTTGTGTTAGACCCCATTCGGGCGCTTTACATCTGGGATGGCGGTCTGGCGATCTGGGGAGCGGTTTTTGGCGGTTTGATAGCCGTGACGCTCATTTCCTGGAAGCGCGGCTGGCGTTTGCCCGCCCTGTTGGATGCGATTTCACCCGGCTTGGTGCTGGCTCAGGCTATCGGAAGATTTGCCTGTATTATCACCGGTGACGCCATGGGCAAACCCACGGCTGGCCCGTTTGGCATCGCTTATGCCAATCCAAACGCCATGGTGCCGGAGCTGGGTGTCTATTACACCCCCATGCCTGTTTACGAGATCCTCGCCAATTTTGGCATTTTCCTGCTCATATGGCAATTTCGGAAACGCCGCTGGTCCGATGGACTTCTTTTTTTGGTTTATCTCTCCCTATACAGCGCGATGCGCTTTTTCGTGGCCTTCACCAGCTCTTATCGGATCATTGCTTTTGGGATGACGCAGTCGCAATGGGTTGCCATTCTGGGGCTGGCTGTGTCTATACCCTCAATTATCAGGGTTTATATGCGCCAACGGAATCCCGTCGTTTTGCAGTGATTTTGTTTGGGCTGGTGATTTTCATAATAATTCGCCTGCAATAGGCGATTTCACTTATCTAGAAACGGATCAATTTGCGCGACATAAGTTAGGCACAATCCAGGTTCTCAGCTCCTGCGGTTTGAAATATACTGATGCGATATTTCGGGATTTTTAGGTCAGTATTTCAATCTTTTTAGGGAGTTTCTTATGTCCGTTTTGGATCCAGTGTGTGGAATGTCAATCGAGCCTGGCGAAGTGTATGCCACGCGCCAGATCGGCAACAATGTTTATCACTTTTGTTCGGAGAACTGTATGAGAAAATTCGACGCCGCACGGGATCGGTACTTAGTCTCCTCTTCTATTGGGGTCGTGCCATCAACAGATAGCGGATCCGCAAATGGGACCAGAGGGCAGATGCGGCTGGAAATACCAAATAAAGCGACTCGGGAGGCTGAAGCCACAGAATCAGAGCTCGACCGGGAAGCTCAGGAGATGGAGAAAGAGCATCGAGCGCTCATGCGTAAATGGTGGTTTGCCGCAGTAATCGGCGTTTTCACAATGATTTTCTCTTACCCCTGGCTTTTTCCTGTGCTCCGCGACTGGTTCCCGCGAGGAAGCGAGCAAATCCGTAACATATGGTACGGGATGGGTTTGGCCAGCCTGGCGGTGATTATCTATTCGGGCAGCCAGTTTTTCGTCGGTATGTGGGAAGGCTTGAAACACCGCTCGGCCAACATGCACACGCTTATCGCCATCGGCACTGGCGTGGCCTGGATTTACTCCACTATCGCCCTGCTCTTTCCGCAGC